>JBFFKD010000041.1:0-11203 GCA_041555595.1 Motiliproteus sp. | reverse complement strand
TTCGTCAGTACGACAGCGGGCGCAAGTCCTGGGTCGAGGTGCTGAATACCCAGCGTGAAGTTACCGAGGTTCGTCAGCAGCTTGTTCAAATCAATAATGAATGGCATACCACCACGCTACGTATAGCGGCTTTGATTGGTGAACTTGATCAGTCAGCAGGTATTGAATCCCCATGAGTCACACATCACACGACAATCAAGCGATCGTATCGCCATCTGCAGAGCCTGAATCCGCTACCGCCGAAGCCACAGACAGTGCGTCATTGGCGGATGTCTCTGCAGGCCCGTTACCCCCCGTCGGCTTGCTGCACGCACTGCTTAAAAAGCAGCGTATCGCGGTGCAATCGGGGGCGCTGGCTGCGGGCTGTGAACAGATAGATAAAGAGCAGCGTCAGCTCGTGCTGTCCCAGCGCCTGGCCGCAGTGTTTAACCAATTGCAGCTTAAAGGCGTGCAGGCAGCGCTACTGCGTTGGAGCCGTTTTGACCAGCGCAAGCTGCCTGCCCTGTTGCACCACCAGCAGCAATGGTTCCTGCTGGATAAAAGTGACGCGGGGGCGGTAAGCCTGCAGGATGAGGCGGGTACCATCCATGATCCCGAACCTGAGGCCTTGGCGGAGGCGTTTGTACTGTTTCTGCGCACACCAGCAGGGGGGGCGACGACATCGTCATCGTTTAAGCAACAGGGGGCGGGGTGGCTAGTTCTGACTGAGATGTTTCGTACACGCCGCTGGATTCGTGATGTGGCCATTGCAACCGTACTGGTTAATTTATTGGCGGTAGGCACATCATTATTTGCCATGCAGGTGTATGACCGGGTGGTGCCGACACTGGCTTATAGCACACTATGGACACTGGTGGTGGGCATGGGCATCGTCATCAGTCTGGACTGGCTGCTCAAGACCATCCGGGCTCGAATACTCGACAGTGTCTCCTGTGCAGTCAACAATCGCGTATCGCAACGGGTATTTGATCACATCATGCAGGTACGGTTGGATCTGCGTCCGCGTTCACTGGGGACTCTGGCCGCACAGGTAGGAGGATTGGATAGCGTACGCCAGTTCTTCTCTTCAGGTGTCGTTTTCGCATTAGTCGATATGCCCTTTGCGCTGATGTTTATCGCGTTTATCAGTGTGATTGGTGGCCCTGTCGGTTGGGTTTATTTGTGCCTGTTACCCATTGCAGCACTGCTCGGCTATAGCACCCAGGCGCGTTTGCGCCGCCTCACCCGTGAACAGTTGATCCGTTCCAATGAACGTCAGGGACTGTTGGTAGATTCCATTCAGGGGGCGGAGTCGATTCGCTCTAATAACGCCACCTGGCGGTTCAGTGAACAGTGGCACGAGATCACTCGCACTATTGGTCATTACAATATTCAGAACAAGGCTATCTCCAATTTTTCTACCGTCTCTACCGGCTCGCTTTCCAGCGCTGCTTATATCAGTGCCATCGTGGTGGGTGTGCAGCAGATCGAAGCCGGCAACCTGACTATGGGGGGCTTGATCGCGTGCAGCATTCTGGGCGGTCGAGTGATTGCGCCTATCGCTCAAAGCGTTCAGCAACTGGTGCAGTGGCAGAATGTGGCGCAGTCGCTGCAGATGGTGGATCAGTTGTTGAGGCTCGATACTGAACGTGATCCTGATCAAAACCTGTTGATACCGGAGCAAACACCGAGCCGAATTGAGTTGCTGGATCTGACTTTTTCATACCCTAATTCGCCGATCAAACAGCTTGATATCCCAACGCTGCGTTTCAATGCGGGTGATCGAGTGTTGCTGCTGGGCGCTATCGGTAGTGGTAAATCCACACTACTGAAAACACTCGCCGGTTTATACCGGCCAAGCAGTGGCCGTATTCGTTTGGGTGCTGCCGATCTGTGGGAGATGGAACCTAATGCGGTTGCCGAGGTAGTGGGCTACCTACCCCAAAATGTGCATCTGTTTAAAGGGACGCTTCGCAGTAATCTTGCACTATCAGGTGCCGTGGGTGATAGCCAGTTGCTACAGCTCTGTGAAGTACTGGGTATCGACCAAATTGCAGCGGCTAGCCCTCAGGGGCTCAATCTTGAGATCAGCGAAGGCGGCGAAGGGCTCTCCGGTGGTCAGAAACAGATGGTGGGTCTGGGTCGGCTGCTGCTTGGGCGCCCACGTATCTGGTTGCTGGATGAACCTACTGCGTCACTGGATACTCAAGCCGATAGCCGGGTTATGGCCACGCTGCATCAATATATTCAGCCCAACGACATTGTGGTCATTTCGACCCACCGTCCCGCCTTGGCATTAGAGCAGGCGAACCGGGTCATCGTGCTGCACGAGGGGCGCATTATTGAGGATGGCAGGCCTGAGCAGGTCCTTACCAAAGTGATGGGGCAGAGAGCAGGCGCTACAAAACAGCAGGCTGAGGCTGCAGGCAGCCCAGCAATGAAACCGGTTAGTCGAGGTCCAGGCCATGTTATTTGATCGCTTTTTCGCCGCTGACGGGGCGCACAATCGCGCGGTCATTAAACGTTTGGAAAGCTACCACGAAAGACGTTTATCACCGTTGCTGGTGGTTTTACTGGCCGGTATGGTGGCGTTCGTTTACTGGGCATCCACGTTCATGATTGATGAAGTAGCGCGTGCCACGGGTGAGGTGATCGCCAGTAGCCGGGTACAGATGATTCAATCAGTCGATGGTGGCGTGTTATCGAGCTTGGATGTGCGTGAGGGAGACCGGGTCGAAAAAGGCCAGACACTCGCCAAACTTGACGATACCCGCGTTGAAGCATCGGTCAACGAGATCGTTGCGCGCCTTTCCGCACTGAAAGCTAAAGAGGTTCGCTTACGCGCTGAAATAACCCAGACAGCTAAGCTCTCGTTTCCTAAAGAACTGCACCCATTTCCTGATCAGATAGAGGTTGAGGCGGCGCTGTTTAAGCAGCGACGTGATGGGCTACGTGATGAGTTAAAAACACTGCGTACGGCTATAAAACTGTCCGATGAAGAGGTAAACCTGGTTAAGGAGCTAGCTATTTCTGGGGATGTTAATCGTACTGAAGTGATCCGCACCGCGCGAGCCTTGAATGAGGCGAAATCAAAACTGATCGTCCGTAAAAATCGCTTCTTCGAGGAAGCCAGCAGTGACCTGGCCCGTGTTGAGGATGAAATCGCTCAGAACGAACAGGTACTGGCGCAGCGTAAACAGCAACTCGATGACAGCATTTTTGTTGCCCAAGTTGCAGGTGTGGTGAAAAACATCCGGGTTACTACCGTGGGGGGGGTATTACGTGCCGGTGAAGAACTGATGCAGATTATCCCCGTGGATGACGAGCTTATCATTGAAGCAAAAGTGAGCCCGATGGACATATCACGGGTTCAAAAAGGGCATCAGGCAACCCTGCGCTTTGACCCTTTCGACTACACCATCTTTGGCGGCGTTATTGGCGAGGTGGTTTATGTCAGTGCCGATACCCTCAAAGAGGAGACCCGCAATGGAGAGGAGATCTATTATCGGGCACACATTAAAACACCGACCTCTCCAGCGATGACTACGACTGGACGTGAGTTGAATATTCAACCAGGGATGACAGCTCAGGTCGATATTCGTACAGGAAACCGATCGGTGATGGAATATCTGCTCAAACCGTTACGCAAGACGCTGACCGAATCCTTTGGAGAGCGTTGATATGGGAGGGGGCTACTGGCAGTCACACCAAGTGAGTGCTGAGTATCGAGCGGAGCAAAAACAGCAGGATCCTTTCGTGGTCTGGTTTACCGGCCTAAGTGGTGCTGGTAAATCGACATTGGCCAACGCGCTGGATTTGGCGCTGGTCGAGCGTGGCTATCATACCTACCTTCTAGACGGCGATAACTTACGGCATGGCTTAAGCGCTGACTTGGGTTTCAGTGAAACCGATCGGATGGAAAACATTCGCCGTGCTGGAGAAACGGCGAAGCTACTGGTCGATGCTGGGATCATTGTAATCGCTGCGTTCATCTCACCGTATGAAAATGAACGAGTGGCAGTCAAAAACAGCTTGGGAGCAACCCGTTTTGTACAGGTATATTTAGATACGCCATTAAGCACCTGCGAACAACGCGACCCTAAAGGGCTGTATCAAAAAGCGCGCAGCGGAGAGCTCCAAAACCTGACGGGTATTGACGCTGAATATCAGCCACCGGCTAATGCAGATGTGACGTTAGATACCTCACAATACTCAGTTACCCAGGCTGTAGGCCAGATCATCGGCTTATTGGTGAAGCAGCAGCGTATTGGTCGGTGAAATAATGGAACTTAGAGCTAAATCTATGAGGTTATTGCAAGTTTATCGTTTACAGACGGTTCAGTTCTGTAACTACATTAGATTTAGCTATCGGTCTGCAAATTTTAGTGTATCTGCGATACCTGTTGGCAGCATTGCTTATGGAGTGCTTCCCGCCAAGCAGGTAGAGTAACGGCAAATTTTCGATACTAGTGACGTACAGCATTCAATGGGGTTCATCATGTCCGACTATGATTTTGATCTGTTTGTGATCGGTGCCGGCTCGGGCGGTGTCCGCGCGGCGCGGATGGCAGCGGCTAAGGGAATTCGAGTAGCGGTGGCCGAAGACCGTTATATGGGCGGAACCTGCGTTAATGTCGGTTGCGTTCCAAAGAAGCTCTATGTCTACGCCTCACACTACGGTGAGCAGTTTACTGAGGCGGCTGGATTTGGTTGGCATCTAGATAAGCCTACCTTCAACTGGGAGACGTTACGTGACAATAAAAAAGCAGAGATCACCCGCCTCAACGGTATCTATCAGAATCTGCTCGATGGTTCCGGTGCCCAGGTGATCGACGGTCGTGGCCGGATCATCGATGCGCATACCGTTGAGGTTAATGGCCAGCGCTACAGTTGCGAACGCATACTGATCGCCACCGGCGGCTGGCCGGTAGTACCGCCAATCGATGGTGCCGAACACGCGTTGACCTCGAATGAGATTTTTGATCTGGAGCAGTTCCCACAACGGATTCTGATCGTTGGCGGCGGCTATATCGCGGTTGAATTCGCCGGCATCTTTACTGGCCTGGGCGCCCAAACGACACAGCTATATCGTGGTGAGCTGTTTCTGCGCGGGTTCGATAATCAGGTGCGTCAGTTTGTTGCCGCAGAGATGGTCAAGAAGGGGGTGGATCTGCGTTTTAATCTCAACGTTGAATCGATTCGAAAGGTTGAAAACGGCAGTTTGCGGGTGCAGTTAACCGATGGTAGCGAAATCGAAACCGATGCGGTGCTCTATGCCACCGGTCGTAAACCCAATGTGTCCGGTTTAGGGTTGGAGCAGGCTGGGGTCGAACTGACCGATAGCGGCGCGATCAAGGTCGATCATAACTTCCGCACGTCGACCCCGTCGATCTATGCCTTGGGTGATGTTATCGATCGAATGCAGCTAACTCCGGTGGCGCTGGCCGAGGGGATGCAACTGGTGGAGCACCTGTACGGCGATGATAGCGGCTCGAAAGTGGTTGATTACCAGCTGATCCCGACCGCTGTGTTTAGTCAGCCCAATATCGGCACCGTCGGCTTGAGCGAAGAACAAGCTCGTGAGCAGTTTGCCAACCTAGATGTTTATGATGCCGAGTTTCGGGCGATGAAACACACGCTCAGCGGCAGCGACGAGCGAACCCTGATGAAACTGCTGGTCGATGTCGATAGTGACCGAGTGGTCGGTGTTCATATGGTTGGCCCTGATAGCGGTGAAATCATCCAAGGGATCGGCATTGCGCTCAAGGCTGGAGCCACCAAGACGGTTTTTGATAGCACTATCGGAATTCATCCCACCGCGGCAGAGGAGTTTGTCACGATGCGAACCGCTAGCCGCAGTTTCCGAAATTCAAAGCAGATCTGATAGTTGCTGGTCTGAGAACAACAGGTGGTTAGAGGTTGATCTGGCTGTAACTGATCGTCTCACCACCGTTGAGTTTTTTGGCCGCATACATCGCCTGATCGGCTCGCCGCATCAGCTGGGTGAGACTTTCGCCATCTGCCGGATAACTGGCGACGCCAATCGAGGCTGAGATGGTTACCGTATGGCCATATAGCTCGAATGGTTTCTGAAGTTCTTGGTGAACGCGCTGTAACGATAGTAACGTTTGCTCGGTATTGTTTTGCTCTGATAAAACCAGCAGAAACTCGTCGCCCCCGATACGGGCACAGGTATCGCTGCCTCGAGTCAGAGCCGTCAGCCGCTGTGCCAGTTGAATCAGTAACAGGTCGCCGGAATCGTGCCCCAATTCGTCGTTTATCGGTTTGAACTTGTTTAGGTCGAGTAGCGCGATGGCTACCTGAGTTTTATGCCGATGAGCATTGGAAATAGCAATCTGTAGTCGGTCGTTGAGTAGTCTTCGATTGGGTAAACCGGTCAGGGCATCGTGATTGGCTTGCTGGGTCAGACGGGCTTCAGCCTGTTTCTGTTGGCTAATGTCGATAAAAGTCACTATGACTGTTTTCGAGTCGGGCTCGCGGTGAGACTTGCACAGGAACTGAAACCAACGTGAGGCCGCAGGAGCAGCGCTTTGGTACAATTCGGCCTCAATTTCGAAGTGATCTTGCTTCTGGTTGCGCAATAAAGAGACCTGCTGGGCGAACTGTTGTTGGCAGGCCGGGCTCATCATGCTTAGTAGTTGATCAAGCTTGAAAGGCGAATCGCTGTCTGCTTTTCGCAATAACAGGGCGGCTTGGTCATTGAGGGTGCCATCACCGCTATCGAAATCGAATTCGCAGATACCGATCTGGGCGATCTCAACCGCAGCCTGCGCCTGTTGACGTGTTTTGGCCAGTTGCTGTGCGATCGATAACTGTTTCAACGCGCGCTTGTTATCTCGGGTTAGCATTATGATCAACAACCCTGTGATCAGCAGTCCCAGAATCAGAGTCAGGTAACTGTCGAACCTGAATTGATTATTTGGATGCTGGTAGGTCTCCAGCAACCAGTGGCTACCGGGGATATCGATTTGAGCCTTATACAGGAAATCGTCATCGGTCAGGGCGCTGCTTTCGGTGTTGTCAAAGCTGAGTTGAATCATGCCGTCAGCGTGTTTGGTTCGCAGCCTGTAGTTGATTTTTTTACGGTCGCTGTTTCGGTCGATGCTGTTTTGTAGCGTTAATCCCGGGTGGAGTACCAGTGCCAACAGACCGTCCAGGCCGACGGGGAAATCGAGTTGGTTACCGGCTATATTGCTATTGAATATTGGGGCAAAGACTATGATGCCGGGCGGTCCATTCGGATGCTGGACCAGTTTAATCGGTGGTGCCGAAAGGATTTCCCGATGGCGATAGACCTGTCGGATCGTCTCCGCCAACAGTGGCCTTGATAAAACATTGAGGCCGAACACCTGTAGGTTGTTCTGGAACGGTTCACTGAACTCAACCGGCAGGTAGACCGAGGCTGTGGGTGATGGCTGGCGTCGGTTGGCGGACAGATCAGTTTGGTAGATTCCAATACTTTCTGGGATAACAGGTTGCAGGCTAGCCTCAAATTGTGAACGTCGCGCGTGCGCTACCAACGGTATCCAATTCAGCGCGATGATGTCTGGGTGGCGCGACAATGCGCCATTCACAAATCGGTGAAACTGCTGTCGACTGATGCTCTCTGATGACAGATAAAACGCCTGCAAGGATTGTAATACTTCAATTTTTTGGCCGAGGGTTTGTTGGTACTTCTTTGATAAATCGGCACTTTGTCTTTCAAATATGGCTCGTTCAGCATTGATTTGTATCTTCTGTTGTAGATGGATGCCCCACAGCGTCGATGCAATACCGATGATCGCAATCAGTAGCAGCAATAACAGATGCCGGGTTGGGCGCAGGCTCTGACACATCGGACTAACGAGAGAGTCGCTGAAAGCAACACACCTGCGGGTTGTGGTGCTTTATTCGGAACGTAGCCATCGTTCTTGAATCCAATTTCAAGAGAAAAATTCTCGCATGAGGCGAAGAACTACCGTCACAAGCCCCGTAGTCCATTGTTTCAGTTTGGGGGCGAAACTGTCATTTCGCCACCAGGATGCTTGTTTTAGCGCCCAGCGAATCAGCACAGCCCCGCAATCAGATGATTACTGATTGCGTTCTGAATGGCTATCGAACTGTTCAGTGGCGGCTGAGCTCGTGATCACGGTAGTGACTGTTAGTCCAACATTTGGGTAAAGCTTCACCGGATGGGAAAGTGAGCGCGTCTTTGCGCAGGTATTCCGGATCCTGCAAATCTTCCCCTTGTTGGTACTGCACCTGAGTTCGAGTCTCGAATGGGTTGATAAGCTCGGTCATGTTCATAACCTGAACCAGATGACCGGATGACTGTTCTTTTAAAAACATGGTGACCTCCTCCAAGTAAGTAGAACCGACGGTATCCGCAAAAATTGCGAAGGGATAAGCCGAGGGGGACAGTAAGTATGGATCAAAAAACGACCAAACATGTTGCCATGCAAGGCCGTTGATGAAAGATCAATGTCGGTTAGTAAGCGCGATGACCCTATAGCGGGTGGTTTTTGATGTACTGGTTTAGCATTAAGCGTAGTTCGGCTTCATGGAAGTGATTTTGGTGGGCTTGGGCATGATGGATATCATCGATCATAATCCGGCGCATCCGGCGAGTGCCGTTGGGCTGATGAGCCAGTCGATCACCGTAGGCTAGGGCTAAAATACGATCCATATGTTCATGCTCAGAGATAGCATCAACTTCGTTCTGATCTATATCTGACCAATCAAGGCAGTCTTTGTAAGTCAGCATAGTAATCTCCACTCATTTCAATCATCAGGTCGGTAGCAAAGTGGGCGTTATTTACAGCTAACAAAACCTTAGTGCATCTGAGCTGATCGGCAAGTGTCGATAGCAAATATTGTTAGATTTGTTGCCAGAACTTGGGTTAAAAAATAAATAGGGGAGCGGGGAATCCTGCTGCTTGGCCAGCCTCAGGTGTTTGGTTATCTGCTGCGCCTACCGATACCCTTGGTGGGTATCGGTAGCTCGTCCTGTTAGTCGACGCGGACCGCCTGGATCGCGGTGAGTGCGATAGTGAAGACGATGTCGTCGACCAAGGCACCGCGGGACAGATCATTCACTGGCTTACGCATGCCCTGTAGCATCGGACCAATACTGATGACATCGGCGCTTCGCTGAACCGCTTTATAAGTCGTATTACCGGTGTTGAGATCGGGGAATACAAAGACGGTAGCTCGACCAGCGACAGCACTATCGGGAGCCTTACTGCGAGCAACGCTCTCCATCACCGCAGCGTCGTACTGCATCGGACCATCAATCAACAGGTCAGGGCGTTTTTGCTGGGCGATTCGGGTCGCTTCACGTACCTTCTCAACATCGGCACCTTGGCCCGATGCTCCCGTGCTGTAACTGATCATCGCCACCCGGGCCGGGATACCAAACGACCGGGCCGAATCGGCGCTCTGGATCGCGATATCTGCCAACTGCTCGGCATTAGGGTCGGGGTTGATGGCGCAATCGCCGTAAACTAGCACCTGTTCTGGCAGACACATAAAGAACACTGACGACACCAGGTTACACTCCGGCGCGGTCTTGATCAGCTGCAGTGGCGGCCTGATGGTGTTGGCTGTGGTGTGGACTGCACCGCTGACCAGACCATCGACGTGATCCATCTCCAACATCATGGTACCGAGTACCACGTTATCCTTGAGCTGCTCTTCGGCAATTTCCGGGGTCAGGCCACGGTGTTTGCGAAGTTCGACTAGCCGTTCGACGTAGTGGTGACGAATGAGCTCGGGGTTGTAAATTTCGATGCCGTTACCCAGTTCGATCCCGAGACCTTCAGCGATCCGGCGGATCTCTTGTGGGTTACCCAACAGGGTGCAACGTGCGATGCCCCGTTCGGCACAGATCGCCGCCGCCTTGATAGTCCGAGGCTCTTCGCCTTCGGGAAGGACGATCTGCTTGTCGGCCTGACGCGCACGTTCGATCAGTTGGTAGCGGAACGCAGGTGGTGACAATCGTCGTTCGGTTTGACCTCCAGTCAGGCTGTTGAGCCAACCCGAATCGATAAAGGAGGCGGTGATACCTTTGATCTTCTCGATCCGGTCAACATCGTCGGTAGGCACTTCGGAGTTGAAGTTAGGGATACTCAGTGCGGTTTGCCAGATATCAGACTGGACACTCAACACCGGCAAGCCGGTTGCGATAGCGTCGTGGCAAAGCTTTAGAACCAGTGGGTGCGGACGAGTACCGCCGGTCAATACCAGTGCCGCCAAATCAATGCCGTTGAGCGCGGCTAGGCAGACCGCCATAACCACATCGTCGCGATCACCCGGGGCGAAGACTAATGTACCGGGGGTTAGCTCGGCGACGAGGTTCTCGACCGTTTGGGCGCAGATGGTCATGCGATGTACCCGTCGGGTGTCGATTTGGCCTGCATAAAGCACTTCGGCATCGAGGTAAAGGCTGATATCACGCACCCGAGGTGCCATCATCCGTTCACGCCAAGGGATGCATGAGATGAGTTTGAACTGCTCGTCGAACAGGCTGACCTGTTGCTCAATCTGTGCTGGATTGAGGCTATAGGTGACAGCATTGCCGGGCAGGGTATCAAGACAAAGCTTGCCGTCCTGGCCGATTGGCGCACCGAGCATGTTGAGCATGCAGCCGATCACCTTAGGGTTACGGATACCACCATAAGCGCGGGCAGTGATATCGATATGATCCTGCAGTTCATCCACCGATTCATTACCAGGAGCTGCGACCAGAATCACTTCTGCATCGAGGGCCTTGGCAATATCCTGGTTGATCCGGGTCGCGTATGGCTGGCTACGGGTTGGCACCATCCCTTCGATGATAACGATCTCTTCATCACCAGCACGGTTGCTTTCGTAGCGTTTAACCAGCTCTTCCAACGCTTCGTCACCGCGGTCGTCACGCACCAATCGTTCGATTTCACGAATCGACATCGGTTGGGCAATACTGTGGCTGCATGAGTTGCGGAGTATCTCTACCGAACGATCGCTGTGTTCGGAATCAGCCGCAGACTGGGCAATAGGCTTGAAGAAGTGTACCTTGATTCCCTGGCGTTCCAGGGCGTGGAACAGCCCCAGAACTGCAGTGGTCAGGCCAGTACCCTGTCCGGTAGGTACTAGCATCAGTGCATGTGTCACAACAAATCCTCAGAACAAATTGGTGATGCTGGCAAGGGAGTGCTTAGCCATCGATAAAAACTGCATCGTTTGG
>JBFFKD010000040.1:0-11261 GCA_041555595.1 Motiliproteus sp. | reverse complement strand
TGTTGCCACCGGTGAAGGATGAAACAGAGGTGGACGATCGTCCATAGCTGAGCGTCGTTAGCCAACTTGAAAGGCCGGCCTGTGGGTCGCAATGCTGTTCACTTAAGCATTTGAACCAAGGCTGGGCTTGATCGAAAATCCGATGTTGGTATCAACATCGGATTTTTTTATGCCTGTTCAGCAATCTCTACTCGATCTTAGTGAGCTCTTTAATTTCTCTGACTTGAGTACCTTCACTCACAACATACCTGTTGAGTGGGTAGAGTCAGCCTTAAGCTTATCCGACAAAGCGACCATCCGTCGCCGGAGGCTGCCGTCAGATCAGGTTCTATGGTTGGTGCTTGGTATGGCTATCTTTCGAGGTGAGCCCATCCAAGAGGTAGCTCGAAGGCTAAACATCTGTGCCCAAGGGCTGGCATCCGATAACTTGCTGGCGAAAAGCGGTGTTACTGAAGCTCGCAAACGCTTAGGGTCTCAGCCCGTTGAATGGCTATTTCGTCAAACAGGACATCAGTGGGGAAGAGAGCGCTACAGCGGCGATGACTGGCAGGGGCTACAAGTCTTCGCAGTAGACGGAGCTCTATTTAGAACGCCGGATACCCCCGAACTCCGAGAGCACTTTGGTTCGGGGAATACCTCAACAAAGCGCCAAACGCCATTCCCGATGATGCGGTTGGTGGCGCTGATGAATGTGCGCTCTCATTTGGTTCTGGATGCTCAGGTCAGCCCCTATCGACGCGGCGAAATTCCTCTGGCGGATCAGTTCATTGATCAGATACCAGATCACTCCGTGACGTTACTGGATAAGGGCTTTTGGAGTGCCGACCTGTTGCTCAAGGTGTCGCAACAGGGTGAGCAGCGTCACTGGCTGATTCCGGAGCGAAAAAATCTAGTAAGAGAGGAGATTGAACGCTACGGCAAGCATGACCGACTGGTTCGAATGAAAGTCTCCCCGCAGGCACGTAAGAAGAACCCGAAACTGCCGGAATACTGGCAGGTGCGCGAAGTCAGCTATCCGGTAAAAGCTGGAATCAAAACGGTCCTAACCTCGCTGCCTGTCGATAGATACAGCGCGAAAGCCATCGCAAAACTCTATCAGGAACGTTGGGAAATTGAACTGGGATTTCGCGACATCAAGAGTTCGATGCAGGGGAATGCCATTACTCTGCGCAGTAAGAAAGTTGACCTGGTCTACCAGGAAGTGTGGGGAGTCCTGCTGGCATACAATGTGATCAGAAGAGAGGCTAGCCAGGCGGCAATGGCTTTTGACAGGAACCCTTCCGATATTAGCTTCAAAGCCGCCTGCCAATACATAGCTGTTCAAGTAATTGTGATGGCCGGGGCGCAACCCGTTTCAGGCACTGGGCGGCGATTGTCGGAGCTAAGGTCGGGCATCGGTGGTTTGTTTTTAGAAAGACGTCCGAGGCGAACGACGCCTCGGACGGTGAAGATATCGAAGACCCGCTATCCGGTAGATCGCAATGCTGCTCCTCTTAAGTGAACAGCATTGCGCCAACAGGCGGGTTTTAAATCACTCAACAGACCAAGCTTATTCCCACTCAATCGTCGCTGGCGGCTTACTCGACACATCATACGCTACCCGAGAGATACCCGAGATTTCGTTGATGATTCGGCCAGAAACCGTCTCCAACAACTCGTACGGCAGGTGCGCCCAACGCGCTGTCATAAAGTCCACCGTTTCAACGGCACGCAATGACACTACGTATTCATAACGACGACCATCACCAACCACACCGACCGACTTCACCGGCAGGAATACAACAAATGCCTGACTGGTCTTGTGGTACCAACCCGAACGATGCAGCTCTTCGATAAAGATCGCATCAGCCTCACGCAGAATATCGGCGTACTCTTTCTTAACCTCACCCAGAATGCGCACACCCAGACCAGGGCCGGGGAAGGGATGACGGTAGACCATATCGTACGGCAGCCCCAGCTCCAGTCCGATCTTACGCACTTCATCTTTGAACAGTTCGCGTAGCGGCTCGACCAGCTTCAGCGCCATATCGTCCGGCAGACCACCGACGTTGTGGTGCGACTTGATCACGTGAGCTTTGCCCGTCTTAGCGGCGGCGGACTCGATCACGTCGGGGTAGATGGTGCCTTGCGCTAGCCACTTAACATTATCAATCTTGGTCGATTCGGCATCGAACACCTCGATAAAGGTGTTACCGATCGCCTTACGCTTAGCTTCGGGATCGCTAACACCTTTCAGCTTACCCAGGAACAACTCTTCAGCATCGACCCGAATCACCTTGACGCCCATGTTCTTAGCGAACATATCCATCACCTGATCGCCTTCATGCTTACGCAGCAAGCCGTTGTCAACAAAGACACAGGTCAGCTGATCGCCGATCGCCTTGTGCAGCAACGCTGCCACAACCGAGGAATCGACGCCACCGGATAGCCCCAGCAACACATGATCGGACCCGACCTGCTCACGGACGGTCTCGATCGCATCCTTAACAATATTACTCGGCGTCCATAGTGGTTCACAGTCGCAGATATCACGAACAAAGCGCGAAACAATCCGCTCACCCTGCTTGGTGTGCGTCACTTCCGGGTGGAACTGAACACCGTAAAACTTACGCTGCTCATCAAAGATACCAGCGATCGGCGCGCTCTCGGTCGCTGCCATCAGATGGAAGCCTTCCGGCATCACGACCACCTTATCGCCATGACTCATCCAGACATCAAGCAGTAACACACCATTGTTGGCGACATGATCCTCGATGCCGCTTAACAGCGAACTACTCCCTTCAACCCGAACCTGAGCATAACCAAACTCACGCAGATCAGAAGACTCGACCTTACCACCCAACTGCTCGGCCATGGTTTGCATGCCGTAGCAGATACCCAGTACTGGCACACCCAGTTCAAACACAACCTGAGGAGCACGTGGGGTATCGGAACCGGTTACCGACTCAGGACCTCCGGCGAGGATAATCCCCTTGGGATTAAACTCACGGATCTCGGCTTCGGTCATATCGAATGCGCGAACTTCAGAATAGACACCGCACTCTCGCACCCGACGGGCGATCAGCTGGGTGTACTGAGATCCAAAATCAAGAATCAGAATACGCTGTGCATGGATATTTTGTGACACGGTAATTTTCTCCGCTAAGGGCCTAGCAACGGCTAGGCCTCGTATTGCAACGCTGTTGACTGCCAAAAATCGTTAACTTGAAAGACAAGTCACTTTAAAAAACAAAGGGGCTGCATCATGACAGCCCCTATCCTACCCACCCCAGTGACAGATTAGCTGACCCGGTAGTTCGGCGCTTCCTTGGTGATCGTCACATCGTGAACATGGCTCTCTTTCATACCGGCGCCGGTGATGCGAACAAACTCTGGCTGGGTACGCATCTGCTCAATATCAGCGCTGCCGGTATAGCCCATACTCGAACGCAGACCACCCATCAGCTGGTGCACCACGGCAGCCATCGGCCCTTTACAGGCAACCCGACCTTCGATCCCTTCGGGAACCAACTTCTCGGCACCTGCGTCAGCATCTTGAAAATAGCGATCGGATGAGCCTTGCGACTGTGCCATCGCACCGATCGATCCCATACCGCGGTAAGCCTTGTATGCCCGTCCCTGATATAGCTCGATCTCACCCGGCGCTTCGTCGGAGCCAGCCAGCATGCTACCAATCATAACCGCACTGGCACCGGCAGCAATCGCCTTGGCCAAATCACCGGAAAACCGAACACCGCCATCGGCGATCAGCGGCACACCGCGATCTTTTAGCGCCGCTGCAACGTTGGCTACCGCCGAGATCTGTGGCACACCGACACCAGCAACAATACGCGTGGTACAGATCGATCCCGGACCGATTCCGACTTTTACACCATCGGCGCCGGCATCGGCCAGTGCGATCGCGGCATCGGCGGTGGCAATATTACCGCCGATCACCTGCACCTGCGGAAAGTTTTGCTTGGCCCAACGAACCCGATCAATAACACCCTTAGAGTGACCGTGAGCGGTATCGACGATAATCACATCAACACCAGCCTTGGCCAATGCAGCGATACGGTCGGGGGTCTCAGGACCAGTACCAACAGCGGCGCCAACGATCAACCGTCCTTCGCTGTCTTTGGCGGCGTTGGGGTAAGCCTTGGCCTTGTTCATATCCTTTACCGTCATCATCCCTTTGAGATGAAAATCGGCGTCCACGACTAATATTTTCTCGATTCGGTGCTGGCGCAGCAGGTTACGGACCTTATCGGGATCAACGCCCTCCTGCACTGTCACCAGACGATCTTTGGGGGTCATGATCGAATCAACTGTCGCATCCAAGTGCTGCTCAAAACGCATATCACGACTGGTAACGATACCCACCAGATCATCACCAACAACCACTGGAAAACCTGAGAAGCCGTGCTCTGCAGACAGCTGATGCAACTCACCCACAGTCAGGTCAGGCGAACAGGTCACAGGATCTTTGACCACACCGCTCTCGTAGCGCTTAACCTTGAGCACTTCAGCAGCTTGCTGCTCAATGGTCATATTCTTATGAACGATACCAATACCGCCCTCTTGCGCCATCGCGATCGCTAATCGCGCCTCGGTGACGGTATCCATCGCAGCCGACAACAACGGTACGTTCAGCTCAATTCCCTTGGTCAGCCGGGTCTTAAGGCTGACGTCTTTAGGCAGAACTTCAGAGTAACCGGGGACCAACAGCACATCGTCGAAAGTCAGCGCTTCTTGAGCAACTCGCAACATGGAAAACCTCCAAAATCGGCCTGATCGCGGCAGGGCTGCCGCTGAAAAAAAGGACGGATTATATAACGACAAAAAGCCCTGAACAACCGGTATAAACACCGACTCACAGGGCTTTTAGCTGACCGAATGGTCAGCTAATTCAACAACGATCGAACAAACACCACCACTAGCACTAACGGCAACTAGTCCATCTCATCGATCCAAGCAGCCTGAATCGCTTCAAGAATTTTCTCGCCGCAATGCGCGGGGTCGTCATCAAAATCATCGAGCGCCAACACCCACTCCATCAAATCAAGAAAACGAACCGTTTTGGGATCAACATCCGGATACTTCTCAACCAACTCGATCGCGATATCAAGGCTATCTATCCACTTCATGGCCATGCTCTATTCCTCAATGCCTCCGAACTCCAACGAAACAGACCTGATTCGCCCGCTGTCGCTTGCGCTCTAGAGATACTAGCCAGCGCCGCTCAGATATAATTAATGCCCTTCAGACACCTGATTGATGGTGTACTTAGGAATTTCGATCACCAGATCCTCTTCACCTACCAAAGCCTGACAGCTTAGCCGTGATTCAGGCTCCAACCCCCAAGCCTTATCAAGCATATCGTCCTCCAACTCGTCGGACTCCTCCAACGAATCGAAACCTTCGCGTACCACCACATGACAAGTGGTGCAGGCGCAAGATTTCTCGCAGGCGTGCTCAATCTCGATCCCTTCGGCCAACGCCGCATCGCAGATACTGACACCGGTTTCGACTTCGATCACCTTACCTTCAGGGCAAAGCTCATGGTGGGGCAAAAAGATCAACTGTGGCATTTCAATTCCTTACTGCGGCGTCGCGACTATGAGTAACAAATAATAAAACAGGGTTAGATTTCATCAATGGTATGACCCGACAGCGCCCGACGGATACCGTCGTCCATCCGCCGTGCTGCAAACTCATCACTGGCCTGACTCAAAACTTCGATCCCCTTGGCGATCAGAGCATGGTCGGCACCCTGATTAACTCGTTTAAGCTGCTCGATCCCCTGCTTCAAGGCCGCGAAATCATCGGCGCTGAGCAATCGCTCACCGTCAGCCGCCAACGCACTCTCCAGCGCTTCGACCAACCGATCCGCCTCAACCTGCTGCTCGCGCAGCGTGCGAGCATCGTGATCCTGCTCGGCATGGCTAAAGGAGTCCTTGATCATCCGGGCAATCTCGTTATCGCTCAGACCGTAGGAAGGCTTAACATCGACCGCACTCTCAACACCGCTGGCCAACTCTCGCGCCGTCACCCCGAGCAAACCATCAGCATCGACCTGAAAGGTGACCCGCACCTTAGCGTTACCGGCAGCCATCGGTGGAATACCGCGTAGCTCAAATCGCGCCAGCGAACGGCAATCGTCGACCAGCTCGCGCTCGCCCTGTAGCACATGGATCACCATCGCGGTCTGACCGTCTTTGTAAGTCGTAAACTCCTGCGCCCGGGCCACCGGAATCGGTGTATTGCGATCAATCACCTTCTCGACCAACCCACCCATGGTTTCCAAACCCAAGGAGAGTGGAATCACATCAAGCAGCAACATCTCGGCATCAGGCTTGTTGCCGGCCAAGACATCAGCCTGAATCGCGGCACCAATTGCCACAACCCGATCTGGATCTATATCGCTGTGCGGGACATTACCAAAGAAACCCTCTACCAGCGCTCGTACACGCGGCACCCGGGTCGAACCACCAACCAATACAACCTCGCTAACCGCATCCACACCCACACCCGCGTCCTTCAACGCCCGACGACAAGCACGAAGAGTCAGCTTGATCTTCGGCTCGATCAACAACTCAAATTGAGCACGGGTCAACACCCCTCGCCATGACTGACCCGCCAACGTAATCGACAACTCGGTTTGATCCTGCTCAGTTAGTGCCTCCTTGGCTGCACGTGCCAAGTCAAGCAGCCGGCGTTGATCTTCGCGTGCTAATTCAGACTGACCCAACTGAGCAAGCAACCACTCGGCGATCGCATGATCGAAGTCATCGCCCCCCAGAGCGCTGTCACCACCGGTTGCCAACACCTCGAAAACACCCCGATTAAGCTGCAGAATGGAGATATCGAAGGTACCACCACCCAGATCATAAACCGCAAAGGTGCCTTCAGCTGCATGATCGAGACCGTAAGCCACTGCAGCAGCAGTGGGCTCGCTCAACAACCGCAATACATTGATACCCGCCAGCTTGGCGGCATCTTTGGTCGCCTGACGCTGCGCTTCGTCAAAATAGGCCGGAACAGTAATGACAGCACCGACCAACTCGCCACCGAGGGCATCGCGGCCTCGATCGGCCAAGACTTTGAGAATATCGGCCGACACCTGCACCGGACTCTTATCGCCAGCAACGGTTTTGAGGTAGGGCATTCCCGCCTCGGCCTCAGCCTGAACAAATTCATACGGCAGCTGCTCACCCAAACGGCGCACATCATCCAAGCCTCGCCCCATTAAGCGCTTGACCGACACGATAGTATTGAGCGGATCGCCAGCCGCTTGATCACGAGCATCAAAACCGATCAACGGCTCAGCCCCATCACGATAACGTACGACCGAAGGCAGCAGATGACGCCCCTCAAGATCAGGCAAGGTGTCGGCCTGCCCACTGCGCACCGTTGCCAATAAGGAGTTAGTGGTACCCAGGTCGATCCCTACCGCCAGCTTATGCTGGTGCGGCTTCGCGCTCTGTCCCGGTTCTGCAATCTGTAGAAGCATTAAACGTCCGCCAGTTGATCTTCAAGTAATTCTATTTGGTATCGCAGTTTATCGAAAAACTGCAGCTTGCGAAGTAGCTCAAGCGCCTGCTGCAACTCAGCCGGATCGTCACTAACCACCGCCTGCGCCAGCGAAGTCTTCAGCTCGGCGTCAAACCCCTCGACCTGTTGTAGCAACCGCTCCAACTCATCGAGCGGATCGGCGGCCCCCACCACCTCTTCAAGCTGCTCTCGCAGCAACATCTGCTGCATCAAGAAACCAGCATCGGCGATAGTGGTGGAACTTGCGTCGGTATCGATACCTTTGAGATTTAACAGATAAGCCGCCCGCTTGAGCGGTGATTTCAACGTCGCCAGTGCGTCATTAAGATGGGCGCTCGCCTGCACCGCTCGCAACTGTTCGCGCTCACCCTGGTGAGCATGGCGATCGGGATGCAGCTCTTTTTGCAACGCACGGTAGCGTTCCGACAACAACACCGAGTCGATCGCATACTCCTGCGGCAAGCCAAACAGAGCAAAGTAGTTTTGTTCGATAGCCATAAAGTCTTTCTATGATCTATTCGGGCAGACCCAAACAGGCCCGCTGGTGGGTAGAGCCAACTTAATTCAGTCAATCGAACCAAGCCAGAAAAACAAAAGCCAGCGCACGATACACTGGCTTTTTATTCAACACCTCAAAGAGGTCTAGACACTAAAGCTTTCACCACAACCACACTCGCTACGCGCGTTCGGGTTGTTGAATTTAAAGCCTTCGTTGAGCCCCTCTTTGACGAAATCCAGCTCGGTTCCGTCGAGATAGACCAGACTCTTGGGGTCGATAATCACCTGCAAGCCGTCGATATCGAACACGGTATCCTCTTCGGCCACCTCATCGGCAAATTCGAGCACATAGCCCATACCCGAACAACCGGTAGTACGAACCGCCAATCGAATACCGACACCAGAACCTCGGTTCTCGATAAAGCCACTGACATGGCCATGTGCAGCCGGAGTCATTGTGATAGCCATAAAGCTCCCTTATTCAAAATCACCCGCACCAATACCCGGCCAGGCTGACATCAATTACGAATTCTTGGTACGGTAATCAGCAACTGCTGCTTTGATAGCGTCTTCAGCCAGAACCGAGCAGTGGATCTTAACCGGCGGCAATGCCAACTCTTCGGAGATCTGAGTATTTTTCAACTCAGCCGCCTGGTCTAGCGTCATCCCTTTAACCCACTCGGTCACCAACGAGCTAGAGGCGATCGCCGAGCCGCAACCGTAGGTCTTAAACTTGGCGTCTTCAATCACACCATCGTCGCTGACCTTAATCTGCAACCGCATCACATCGCCACACGCCGGCGCTCCGACCATACCGGTACCGACATGACTGTCTTTATCATCCATCTTGCCGACGTTACGGGGATTTTCGTAATGGTCTAATACTTCTTCACTATATGCCATGATTCTCTACCTCTGCAGGTCTAACGCTCATCGTATAGAGCAGCCGCTTAGTGGCTGACCCACTCCACCTTATCCAGATCAACACCGTCTTTATACATATCCCACAACGGTGATAACTCACGCAGCTTGTTGACTGCGGTGCGTATCTTCTCGATCGCAAAATCGATCTCCTCTTCAGTCGTGAAGCGACCGATAGAAAAACGGATCGAGCTGTGCGCCATCTCGTCGTTCATCCCTAATGCCCGCAGCACATAGGAGGGTTCAAGACTGGCCGAGGTACAGGCTGAACCCGACGACACCGCCAGATCTTTGAGCGCCATCAACAGGGATTCACCTTCAACAAAGTTAAAGCTGATATTGATATTACCTGCGACTCGCTGATCGAAATCGCCGTTACAAAACACCTGCTCCAGGTCGCTAACACCGTCCCATAGACGCTGTCGCAATGCCATCAAACGGCGATTCTCCTGATGCATCTCGGCTTTGGCGATGGCACATGCCTCCCCCATACCAACAATCTGATGAGTCGCCAAGGTGCCTGAGCGCATACCACGCTCGTGACCACCGCCGTGCATCTGCGCCTCTAACCGAACCCGCGGCTTTCGACGCACATATAGCGCACCAATCCCCTTAGGTCCGTAAAGCTTGTGAGCCGAGAACGACATCAGATCAACCTTGAGCCGATCCAGATCGATATTAATCTTACCCGCGCTCTGGGCTGCATCAACATGGAACAACACCTTGTTAGCACGAGTAATTTCACCGATCGCTTCGATATCATTAATCACGCCGATCTCGTTATTGACCTGCATGATCGACACCAGGATGGTATCTTCGCGCAGCGCCTCTTTGACCGAATCAGGCGTTACCACGCCGTTGGGCAGAGGATCAAGATAGGTCACTTCGAACCCCTCACGCTCCAGTTGACGACAGGTATCAAGCACCGCCTTGTGTTCAATCTTGGAGGTAATAATATGCTTGCCCTTCTTGCTGTAGAAGTGGGCCGCACCTTTGATCGCCAGGTTATCGGATTCAGTCGCACCCGAGGTCCAGACAATTTCACGCGGATCACAGTTGACCAGGTCAGCTACCTGCCGACGGGCTAGTTCAACCGCTTCTTCAGCCTTCCAGCCAAACAGGTGCGAACGCGAGGCAGGGTTACCAAAGTTACCCTCGAGCGTTAGGCACTGAGCCATTTTTTCAGCCACACGGGGATCCATCGGAGTTGTGGCTGAGTAATCCAGGTAGATCGGCAACTTCATTCTATCTATTCTCCGTTTAGCAAATGACCGGGCTTAGCCGGTTGCAACAATCCGTTCAATATCAACTGATCTGAGATGCGCTTTATCGAGTCGCTGAGAAGCTTGCTGTACATCCTTACGTGCCACTAGATCCGCCAAACTGATCCCGCTAAGGAAACCATGGATCTGTTCACTAAGATCACACCATAGATGATGGGTTAGACAAACCTCACCGCCGTGACAATCACCCTTACTATTACAACCGGTAGCATCGACCGACTCATTCACCGCATCGATCACCTGCACAACTACGATATCAGCCTTGTTTCGGCTTAATTGATAACCACCACCCGGGCCACGAACACTCTTAACCAGATCATTGCGACGCAATTTAGCGAACAATTGCTCCAGGTAAGACAACGATATCTGCTGTCGCGACGAAATATCGGCCAGGCTGATCGGCCCCTGACCTTCATGCAGCGCCAGATCCAACATCGCCGTGACGGCGTATCGCCCTTTAGTTGTTAATCGCATAATTTCTATCCCCGTTGATTTACCGCTGGGGTGGATTATCTATTAGCCGACCAATTTAGTCAACTATATAACCAACCAAAATGATCAATTAATCAGCATCAGCAGCGACGAATGCGGCGGACACTTTATCACAGCCTTTAGCATGCCGAAATCACGCCTTCTGCTCACCCTCTCTGGTCGGCTCAACATCGGACTGCGGCCGGCCTTCCTCGACCGCAGCAAAGTCCTCCGGATTCAGCCCCGGCAGTTGCTCGGGGCAATCAGCACCCAGCGAGCGCATCGCCTGCCCCATCGTTTCGATGCGACTATCCACCGCCTCCATATGATCCAACAATGAACGAATCGCATGCGCCACCGGATCGGGTAATTCACTGGTGACACCATAAGCATCGAAGCCGATTTTATCGGCCATCTGCTGACGCTGAAGGTTTTTATCATGGCACTCATCATCACCCTCGGCGCAGCGAACAATCCGCCCCGGAATCCCCACCACCGTAGCACCGGCAGGAACCGCCTTGGTCACAACCGCATTGGAACCGATCCTAGCGTCTT
>JBFFKD010000039.1:0-11362 GCA_041555595.1 Motiliproteus sp. | reverse complement strand
CCTAACCCCGACCGGCAGCAAGCTACGACCAGAGTGGGTCAACACTTCGACAGCTCCTGCATCCAACACCAGCGTACCGCGCGCCTGAAGATGCCCGGCCAGCCACTGCTTACGGGCGGCCTGCGGCTCATTATCAGGTGTCAACAAGGTCCCGAGCGACTCACCCGCCCGCAGGCGTAACAACACATCCTCTAACCGACCACCGACGATCACCGTTGCCGCACCCGAGCGCGCCGCCAGACGCGCCGCCCGCAACTTGGTCATCATACCGCCACGACCCAGCGCACCGGCACCACCACCGGCGACCGCATCAAGCGACTCGTCTTCGGCACGCGCCTGCTCGATCAACTTAGCATTAGGATTAGAACGCGGATCCGCATCGAACAGACCCTGCTGATCGGTCAGAATAATCAAGGCATCTGCCACCAGCAAATTAGCCACCAGCGCACCAAGCGTGTCGTTATCACCAAAACGAAATTCGTCAGTCACCACGGTATCGTTTTCATTAACGATCGGCACCACACCCCACTCAACCAGCGAGCCAATAGTGCCGCGCGCATTAAGGTAGCGCTTGCGATTGGACAGATCATCATGGGTCAGCAGGATCTGGGCAGTATGCATATCATGGCGCTGAAAAGCCGCCTCGTAGGTCTGAACCAACCCCATCTGCCCGACCGCAGCCGCAGCCTGCAGCTTATTCAACTCATGTGGACGCTGAGTCATACCCAAACGGCTCATACCTGCAGCCACCGAGCCAGATGACACCAACACCAGCTCGACGCCCTGCTTGCGCAGCGCCGCCATCTGATCAACCCAGCCCGCAATAGCGGCCTCATCCAACCCCTGACCATCGTTAGTCAACAGCGCGCTACCGATCTTAACAACCCAGCGCTGCCCCTGTACCACCGCTTGCCTACCACTCATCTGCCGCCAATCCTTAAATCCAAGCCGCTGAACCAAACCCTGAACTGCAAATCTTAAAGCCACAACCACACAGACTACCAACTAAGGCGCGTACTCAACCTCAACATCGTAATCATCGTCGTCGTAATCATCATCATCGTCGCCCAGCTCATCGCCCTTCTGCAGCCGACGAGCGCGCTGCTGCTGGCGCAACAACTGCAACCGCTGACGCGCCTCCTCTTCCAGCCGCGCCTTACGCTGCAGCTCTTGCTCGGCCAGCTCTGGGTCATCCGCCTCAAGCTGCCGACGCTCCTCGATCAACTCCATCACCGCGCGACAGACATCAAAGGTACCCTGCTTCTGAATCGCCGAGACCCGAAACACCGGCCCCTGCCAATCCAGCGCATCGAGCACCTCCTGGCAACGCGCCTCGCGCTCCTCTTCCGGCACCAGGTCGAGCTTATTCAGCACCAACCAGCGCTCCTGCTCAGCTAACGCAGGGCTGAATTTACGCAACTCATTGGCAATGGTCTTGACCGAATCAGCCGGAGCAACACCATCCCAAGGCGCCATATCAACCAGATGCAACAGAATACGAGTACGAGTCAGATGCTTGAGAAAACGGATCCCCAGCCCCGCACCCTCAGCCGCACCCTCAATCAGACCAGGAATATCAGCAACCACAAAACTACGATCACGCTCTACACTGACCACGCCCAGATTAGGCACCAGCGTGGTGAAGGGATAGTTAGCCACCTTCGGGGTTGCGGCCGACACCGCCCGAATAAATGTCGATTTACCGGCATTAGGCAATCCCAGCAACCCGACATCAGCCAACACCTTTAACTCTAACTTCAGGTTACGAGCCTCACCCATGGTGCCGTTAGAGGTCTGGCGAGGTGTACGGTTAACACTCGACTTGTAACGCGTATTACCCAGACCATGGAAACCACCCTGCGCCACTTTCTCGCGCTGACCGATTTGCACCATGTCGCACAACACCTCCTGAGTGTCCTCATCGATCACCGTGGTACCCACCGGTACTCTAAGTGTCAAATCCTCACCCTTTTGACCGGTACAGTTACGACTCATCCCGTTCTGACCGTGCTCAGCCCGATAGGCGCGCTGGTAACGAAAATCGACCAACGTATTGAGCCCATCGTCCGCCTCAACCCAGACCGAACCCCCGTCGCCACCATCGCCGCCATTAGGACCACCCTTGGCGATATATTTTTCACGCCGGAAACTCATGCAGCCATTGCCGCCTTTTCCCGCTTCTATCCCAATAACGACTTCGTCGACAAATTTCATGATCCGCTCCGTAGCTGACTATTCAGAAGACCAACTAGCAACAATACGATCAACACTGATCGCCTTTGCCAGAAACCCCTCAAAAAAACCTATAACGCCGTGAAGCCCAGATAGCTCCCACCACAATCATAGCCTGCCAAAAACAAAAAAAGCCCCGCCTCGGCGGAGCTCTTTTAACTAACAGCACAAAGCTGCCCTATAGATACTAAGCCGTAATCAGGCGCTAACGACGCTGATAAACTTACGGTTCTTAGGACCTTTAACTTCGAACTTAACAACACCTTCAGCAGTCGCGAACAGGGTGTGATCCTTGCCGCAGCCTACATTGTCACCAGCATGGAAACGCGTACCACGCTGACGAACCAGGATGTTACCAGCCAAAACTACCTGACCGCCGTACCGCTTGACGCCTAACCGTTTCGACTCGGAATCGCGTCCGTTATTAGTACTACCACCAGCTTTTTTATGAGCCATTGCTACTCTCCTTCAACAACCAGGATTCGCTTACGCGCTAATACCGGTGATTTTGATTTCGGTGAACCACTGACGATGGCCCATCTGCTTCATATGGTGCTTACGACGCTTGAACTTGATGATGCGTACTTTCTTGCCACGACCGTGAGCAACAACCTCAGCACTAACCTTGGCGCCTTCAACTACAGGTGCGCCGATCTTAACGTCTTCACCATTGACGACCAACAGAACTTTATCCAGCTCGATTGATGCGCCCTGCTCGGCAACAAGCTTTTCTACCTTAAGAGTATGGCCTTCGCTTACTCGGTACTGCTTACCACCGCTTACAATAACTGCGTACATGTTTCTCTCCAGTGTTTGATTCGCCCGGCTACTAAACAAGCCTACTTCTAATGGCGCTCATCTAATGATGCAAACCATATGGTAGGGAGCTCGAACAGTTCGCATAACGAACTGCCCGAAAAATTGGACGAACCACAGGGGGGCGAATACTATCCGAACTCACAACACAAAACAACCACCACATTCGAATTGGCGCTATTATCTTGACACCCCTATAGCAGCCCCTTAGCATGCCGGAAATTTACTGAATCAGCCCCCTCCATGCAGCCACACCAATTACACCCACAGATTGCTGACGACTTCGATGCGGTTAACCGATTTATTCTCGGCAATCTTCACTCCGGCGTACCGCTGGTCGAAAAAATCGGCAACTATATTGTCGAGAGCGGCGGCAAGCGCATACGGCCCATACTGGTACTATTAGCGGCGCGTAGCTGCAGCCATCAAGGCAACAGTCACATCAACCTGGCAGCTGTGATCGAATTCATCCACACAGCCACCCTACTGCACGACGATGTGGTCGACACCTCCGACCTACGCCGCGGCAAAGCCACCGCTAACGCAAAATGGGGCAACGCACCGAGCGTTCTGGTCGGCGACTTCCTCTATTCGCGAGCCTTCCAGATGATGATCGAACTGGGCAGCATGGAGATCATGAAGGTCGTATCCGACGCCACCAACGTCATCGCCGAAGGCGAAGTTCTACAACTACTCAATTGCAAAAACCCGGATGTCGACGAAGCCAGCTACATGAAGGTGATCATCGGCAAAACTGCCATGCTATTTGAAGCAGCTTGCCAGTCCGGCGCTATCATCGCTGACGCAACGCCGCAACAGCAGCAAGCACTGCAACTCTACGGCCGCCATATCGGCATCGCATTCCAGCTCGTCGATGACCTTCTCGACTACCAGAGCTCAGCCGAAGAGATGGGCAAGAACGTTGGCGACGACCTGGCAGAAGGCAAGCCGACCCTGCCATTGATCCACGCAATGAAACAGGGCAATGATGAGCAGCGCCAATTGATTCGCCAGGCTATTCGCAAAGGCGGACTCGATGACCTGGAACTGATTCGCCAAGCGGTTATCGATACCGGCGCAATCGACTACTGCTTCGAGCAGGCCCAACAGCAAGTTGCACAGGCGCTCGAACAACTGCAGCAACTGCCTCCATCCGAGTTCCGCGATGTGCTGCAGCTACTGGCTCAAATGGCGATCGAGCGACGCACCTAAAACACAGAACAAAGGCACAACTTTACCTGTGCTAAAAGTATTAACCTCCATGACACTAGGCGAACCCCATAGCAAAACGCTATAATCGCCATTTTGACTCATTCAGACGGACCCTTTGCCCCAATGACAAAGCCATCTTCTTTTAATCGCGACGAGCTGCTGCAATGCGGCTACGGTGAAATGTTCGGCCCCGGCAACGCCCGACTACCTGTTGGCAACATGCTAATGGCGGATCGGATCGTTACGATCAACGAAGACGGCGGCCAATACGGCAAGGGCGAGATCATCGCCGAGCTCGATATCAATCCCGACCTATGGTTTTTTGACTGCCACTTCCCCACTGATCCGGTTATGCCGGGCTGTCTGGGACTGGACGCGATGTGGCAGATGGTTGGCTTCTTCCTGGCATGGAAGGGCAACAAAGGCCGCGGACGCGCACTGGGTGCTGGCGAAGTTAAGTTCTTCGGACAAGTATTACCTACCGCCAAGAAAGTCACCTACCATCTCGAGCTCAAGCGTTTAATCGAGCGCAAGCTGGTTATGGGAATCGCCGATGCCACTCTGTCGGTCGATGGTCACGAGATCTACAGTGCCAAAGATCTGCGGGTCGGCCTGTTTACTTCGACCGACGACTTTTAAGCTTACCGCTTAATATAAAAAAATTGCGAACCAGCCGGTGCCAACGTGGCGCTAAGCAGTTCAAATAATAGAAAATGGGGCGCAGCATATGCCCCATTTTTTCAGTTTTAAGAAAGAGGGTTGACCTATGCGTCGCGTCGTTATCACGGGTATCGGAATCACTTCATGTCTCGGTCTGGATAAAGAGACGGTTACAGAATCTCTAAAAACCGGCCGCTCCGGCATCTCATTTCAACAAGAGTACAAAGAGATGGGCTTCCGCAGCCATGTCGCCGGCAGCATCGATGTCGACTTCTCCGAGCATATCGACCGTAAACTGCTGCGCTTCATGGGCAGCTCCGCCGCTTACGCTTATCTATCAATGAAAGACGCGATCGCCGACTCTGGCCTGACCGATGATCAGGTATCCAACGTCCGTACCGGCCTGATTGCAGGCTCCGGTGGCGCCTCTTCAGCCAATCTGGTCGAAGCCGCAGATATCTTGCGTGAGCGCGGTCTCAAGCGTGTCGGTCCTTACCGCGTCACTCGCACCATGGGCAGCACCGTATCCGCTTGCCTGGCTACACCCTTCAAGATCAAAGGTGTTAATTACTCAATCACCTCTGCCTGCTCCACCAGCGCACACTGTATCGGCAACGCGATGGAGCTGATTCAACTGGGCAAGCAGGACGTCATCTTTGCCGGCGGCGGAGAAGAGCTGCACTGGTCAATGAGCTGCTTGTTTGACGCCATGGGCGCACTGTCTAGCAAGTACAACGATACTCCCGAGCAAGCCAGCCGTGCTTACGATGCCGACCGTGACGGTTTCGTCATCGCCGGTGGCGGCGGCATGCTGGTTATCGAAGAGCTTGAACACGCCAAAGCACGCGGCGCCAAGATCTACGCCGAGCTGGTCGGCTACGGCGCGACTTCCGACGGTTACGACATGGTTGCCCCGTCAGGTGAAGGCGCAACGCGCTGCATGCAGCAGGCGATGGCGACCGTCGACGGCAAGATCGACTACATCAACGCCCACGGCACCAGCACCCCGGTTGGCGATATGCAGGAACTTAAAGCGGTTAAAGCAGCCTTTGGCGACGAAATCCCCACCGTCGGCTCCACCAAGTCACTGTCAGGCCACTCACTGGGTGCCGCTGGCGTTCAGGAAGCGATCTACAGCCTGCTGATGATGGAGAACGACTTCATCGCCGCCTCGGCTAACGTCGCCACCCTCGACCCAGAAGCCGAAGGGATGCCGATCGTTACCGAGCGTCAGGATAACATCAAGCTAGAGCGCGTGATGTCGAACAGCTTCGGCTTCGGCGGCACCAACGCCTCCCTGGTGATGCAGCGTTACCACGACTAACGCCCGACCTGCACAACAGCCGTTGCTACGGCCAACAAAAAGCCCCGCCGTTATCACTAACCGCGGGGCTTTTTTTGGACGATCAAAGCGATCGGCATTGAGCCGACCAGCAGACACCCCTACCCGGCTAACGCGGCTTTTTGCAGCTCAACCAGCTCCTTGATCCCTTTGGATGCGAGCGCCAACATACTGTTTAGCTCTTCCTGACTGAAGGTTTCACCTTCGGCAGTACCCTGAATCTCGACGAAGCCACCCGCCTCAGTCATGATCACGTTCATGTCGGTCTCGGCCTTGGAGTCCTCGGCATAATCCAGATCCAGCACAGGATTACCTTTGTAGACACCCACTGAAACCGCCGCCAACATCCCCTTGATCGGATTACCCTTCATGGCGCCATTCTTGTCTTTCTTCAGGAACGCGATCGCATCCATCAGCGCCACGCAGGCACCGGTGATCGATGCAGTTCGGGTACCGCCATCGGCCTGGATCACATCGCAATCGATGGTGATGGTGTTCTCGCCCAGTTTTTTCAGATCCAAGATCGCGCGTAACGAACGCCCGATCAGCCGCTGAATCTCAACCGTACGACCTCCTTGCTTGCCACGAGCGGCTTCGCGTCCCATTCGTGAACCGGTCGAGCGGGGTAGCATGCCATATTCCGCCGTCACCCAGCCCGAGCCACTGCCACGCAGAAAACGCGGCACACCACGCTCAACCGAAGCGGTACAGAGCACCTTGGTATTACCGAACTCGACCAGCACCGAACCTTCAGCATGCATCGTGTAATTACGGGTAATCTTCACCTCGCGCATCTGATCGTTTTCACGACCGCTGGGACGCATGGCGTCGACACCAAGATTTTTAAGTTGATCGGAGAGAGATGAGGTCATCGATGAGCCTTAAAGTAAGCAGGAGAAACAAAATAAACAATTCTAGTCCCCAGCGGTGACGGGTTGCTAGAATGGCCGACAATAATAGGTAGCAGATTCTAATCGAGAACCGTACATATGACACGCAGTATGACCGCTTTCAGCCGCCAGCAGAATGAACAGAGCGCCGGAACCCTGGTGTGGGAGATTCGCTCCGTCAACCACCGTCACCTCGAACCGCATCTGCGACTCCCCGAGAGCTTTCGCGAACTCGAAGCACCACTACGCGACAAACTGCGCAAAAGCCTACAACGCGGCAAGGTCGAATGCACCTTGCGTTACCACCCAACCGAGCAGAGCGACAACCCGCTTCAGGTCAACACCGAACTGGCATGCCAGCTACGCGATGCCGCCCAGCAAGTCACCGAACTGCTGGTCAATCCGGCACCGGTTAATCCGCTAGAACTGCTGCAATGGCCGGGCGTACTGCAAAAGACCGAACCCGATATGAAAGCGCTGCGCCAAAGCGCACTGACACTGTTCGACAGCGCCGTTAGCGACCTGATCGACAACCGAGGTCGCGAAGGCAAGGTGCTGGCACAGTTGATCAACCAGCGACTCGATGCCATCAGCGAGGTCGTTGTGCAGGTTCGCGCCAAACTGCCGCAGATCCTGGCCGGCCAACGGCAAAACCTGAAGAATCGATTAGACGAATTTAAGATCGACCTGGACCCCAACCGACTCGAGCAGGAGATGGCTCTACTGGCCCAGAAAGCCGACGTCGACGAAGAGCTCGATCGACTCGACACTCACCTCACCGAAGTACGCCGCGTACTGACCCAAAAAGACGCCATCGGCCGCCGCCTAGATTTCCTGATGCAGGAACTCAACCGCGAAGCCAACACCCTATCGTCAAAATCGATCGTCGCCGAAACCACCCAGTGCGCAGTGGAGCTCAAGGTACTAATTGAGCAGATGAGGGAGCAGATCCAAAACATCGAATAAATCTGCCCCCACTCAGCTGCGCCAGTATGCAGGGACTCATGCTGGCCAACCAATTCCCGCCCTTCACTGATCCAGCCCCAACTGACAACCCGCGGCGCCGATTCCATTAAGGTAAATCAACTAGCCTTATTGACTACCCCACCAGCAGCCATCGCTATAAAAAATCAAACAATTAGTAGCAAATTGAGATTCACCACGTTAAAAACACACCGGCTATATGTAAACTCAATAATTAAACTGTCATCGATACTTAGAGAATTTATGCTTTTTAGCCACTCGCTCCGCTTCCGTTTTGTCATCCCTCTACTACTGGGCGGCTTGTTGGTCGCCCTGTTCGGCTCCGCGTTCATCTACACCAGCTCCCAAGATGAAGCCAATCGAATGCTGATTGGAGAGGGCTTGGCGATCGCCAGCGCGCTTAAGCACTCTTCGATGGTGGCCCACAACGACAGCGAAGTGCAGCACGTGGTGGAGGAGGTTCACAAAGACAACGAGCAGCTATCTCTGACACTGATCGTCAGGGGTCACCCTGCTCGAGTTATCGCCTCGTCACGGCCGGAGTGGGTCGGTTTGCCTGTCACCCAACTGCCCGCCCCAGAGTTCATCCATGAGCTCGGTTCGAGCGGTGATGAGGCAGAACCGAATGATAACCATCAAACCGATCATAGCCACAACGCCCACAACTACCCATGGAACGGCATCGAGTACGGCAAGGTTCGAATACCACTGGGCTCCCATCTGTCTAGCCATACTCACCAGCACAGCAGCAAGGTCACCGACCATTTAGGGGCCAAATCAGCTTCGATGCCGCATGCCAGTCGGCAGGTGTCTAGCGCCCCCGCCCAGACAGAACAGATCCACGACGACAGCCACTCTCATACCGAAGTCGTGTCCAACCCGGCACCGGCCCCTATCGCGATGGCTGAAAATAACGATTCGAGCGGCCATATACTGCTGTTGCTTGACCGTAGCCGAGTCGATCAGATCACTATCGCCAATACGCTCCGCATCATCGCTAGCTTCTCGATCGCTATTGCGCTGACCATGATGCTGGCAGTCTTGCTGATGTCGACCCAGGTACTGGCGCCACTGGCCGCGATCAACCAAACCATGCGCCAGCGCGAAGCTGGCGACAAAAATACTCGTGCGCCGATCCTGGGGCAGGACGAACTGGCCAATGTCGCTATTACTCTCAATGGCATGCTTGAGACGCTGGGTAAAAACGAACACGATCTGCTGCAACTCACCCAAGCGGTCGAGCAAAGCTCCGTTAGCATCGTCATCACCAACATCGACGGCGTGATCGAGTACGTGAACCCCTACTTCTGCAAGAACACCGGCTACAGCCGTGACGAATTGATCGGCCAGACTCCCGCCAGGATCAGTTCAGGGCTGACCCCCAACGAAACCTACGACAAACTGTGGAAAACCATTTCCGCCGGTGGCCAATGGCAGGGAGAGCTACAAAACCGAAGTAAGAACGGCGACCTGCACTGGGAAAACGTCATTGTTTCGCCGATCGTCGACGATCAGGGCACCATCACCCAGTATCTGGGTATTAAAGAAGACATCACCGTCCGCAAAGCCTATGAAGCCAAGCTACTACGTCAAGCCAACTTTGATGAGCTGACCGGTTTGCCAAACCGAATTCTGGCACAAGATCGGCTAACCCAGGCGATAGCCAGCGCCCACCGCAGTGGCAAGAATACCAAGGCGGCACTGCTGTTCATCGATCTCGACGACTTTAAAAAGGTCAACGATACGCTAGGACACGAAGCGGGTGACCAACTGCTGACCGAGGTGTCGAGCCGATTCCGAGGCTGCGTACGTGAGACCGATACTGTGGCTCGATTTGGCGGCGACGAGTTTATCGTGATCGTACCCGACGTCCACGCACAGGAGGATGTCGAGCTGGTGGCCGAAAACCTGCTCAACCAACTGGTTGAACCGTTCGTGCTGGACGATATCAATTTCTTTATCAACGCCAGTATCGGGATCGCGCTTTACCCCGATGACGGCGATACCGCCCAGCATCTGCTGCAGGATGCCGATGCCGCCATGTATCGTTCCAAACAGGACAGTCGTAGCCAGTTCTGCTTCTACACCGCAGCGATGAACGAAGAGGCGATCGACAATCTGAGGCTCGAAGAAGCGCTGCGCCACGCGCTGGAACTCAACCAACTGGAGGTTCACTTCCAGCCGGTGATTGATTGCAACAACGGCGATATCGTCGGTGCCGAGGCACTGATGCGATGGAACCATCCGCAGTGGGGGATGATTCCACCGTTCAAATTCATCCCGCTGGCCGAGCGTACCAATCTGATCCTGCCGATCGGTGAGTGGATTCTAAACGAATCATGCCGTATCGCAGCAGGCTGGACCAAAGCCAAAGCAGGTAACTTCCGCATCGCCATCAACCTGTCGGCCAAGCAGTTCGGCGGTCGCCGGATCCTCGATGAAGTTCGCCAGGCGCTCAAAGCCAGTGGCTTACCGCCGCAAAACCTGGAGCTCGAATTCACCGAGAGCGTATTGATGCGCGAAGATGAAGAGACCATGTCGGTGATCAACGAGCTGCACCAGATGGGCATTCGCTTTGCCATCGACGATTTCGGAACCGGCTACTCGTCGATCAGTTACCTGCGCCAATATCCATTCGATACCCTCAAGATCGACCGCTCCTTTGTTCAGGATGTCACCAACAACAAGGATGACGCAAATCTGGTCAACTCAATCGTGGCACTGGCCAACAGCCTGGAGCTGGAAGTCCTGGCCGAAGGGATCGAAGAGTGGTCTCAATTCGATTTCTTGCGTAATGTAGGCGCCACGCGCTGTCAGGGTTGGTTGTTCAGCAAAGCGCTGCCCGAACAGGCGTTTCATGATCAAATGGTGGCCTGGCAGACCTTCCAGGGACTCAAGAGCGGAAGTCCAAAACCACTCCCCCTAGAGCCCTGACCTAGCCGAAACCAGAGCTTTAAGCGCTATACAGGAACTACTCATTATCGTCTCCCCATCGCAATCTTCACCCGCGATCAGCTGCTCCAACTGCCAGGCTTGTTGCTGTCGATTGGAAGTGATGCTGATCACCGATACCGGCGTCCCTGAGCGTTTCATCGATACCGATCATTGGGGCGCCATGACCATGGCACGATTAGACGATGGCTGGTGCGCTGCGCTCGATCGTAACAGCCTGCGTTGCCTGATCTATCAACAACGGCCACTGATCTGTCGTGAATTCGAGATGGGG
>JBFFKD010000038.1:0-11381 GCA_041555595.1 Motiliproteus sp. | reverse complement strand
TCTGCTGCTGCCACCTCAGCACAGCAGCTATCACTCGATTCTGGCGATGACTCCCCGGAAGCCGCTCCTAACAACCCAACCACAGCGCTGGCACAGGGAAGCATCGGTGCCAATTCTTGCAGAACCTGTTGGGCCGAGTCGACCAGCAGCGCTCCCTGACGGATCAGGCTGTGGCAACCTTTGCTCAAGGGGTTATGAATCGAGCCGGGCAGTGCAAACACTTCGCGCCCCTGCTCTAGAGCCTGCTTGGCGGTAATCAGCGAGCCACTCTTGAGCGCGGCTTCCACCACCAACACGCCCAGACTCAAGGCGCTGATAATCCGGTTACGCTTAGGGAAATGTTGCGCCCGCGGTGGCGTGCCCAGCGGCAGTTCGGACACCAGCAAGCCACCCTGCTCGACGATCTGCTGCGCCAGCGCTCGATGCCGTGCCGGGTAGACCCGGTCAACACCAGTGCCCAATACCGCTACCGTCAATCCCATCCCTTCCAGTGCCCCCTGGTGGGCGGCGGCATCCACTCCCAGCGCCAGACCACTAACCGGAATCAAGCCAGACTGTGACAGGTAGCGGCCATAACCTCTGGCGTTTTCTAGCCCCTGCGCGGAGCCGTTACGGCTGCCCACTATCGCAATCTGCGGCAGACTCAACAGCTCAGGGTCACCAACCAGATACAACAGCGGCGGCGGATCGGCGATCTGCCGCAGCGCTCTGGGGTAGCGTGGATCATCCAGGGTTAGCAGGTGGTGATTCGGCTGACATAACCAAGCGTCGATCCGCGCCAGCTCAGGGTCAACCGATTCAAACAGCGGTTGAGTGCAGAGTGCGTGGATTAGCTTATTACGAAGACCCAGTGCCGACAACTGAGCGGCGCTAGCGGACAGGATATCTTCAGCCGAACCGAAGTTCTGCCATAGCTGCTTCAAGGTGATCGGGCCAAAACCCGGGAGCTGAATCAGCTGCAGCCAAGCCCTTTGACTCGGCTGCAGCGATGAGAAACTGGCTGGCTGCTGGGAGCCTGCAGTATATTGCGAATCGGACTGCATCGATCATCCTTGATCTACAGCGGTTCGAAGCAGAGTTAGCGCGGTGAACGCACCTCATCCAAAACCGCCAGGCTACTTTGGGCACGCATCACTAAAGCGTAACTGAGCTTGTCGAAGGTCTTGAACACCATCACCAGACCGGCGCGCTCGGCTGGCAGGGTGATCTTCTCGTTGGTAACCGGATCGACCACCGTCTCACCCTGTTTATAAACATAGAACACGTTGCCCGCTTTAACCCCTTCGCGTTGACCGCGGTTGATCGCTACGACATCGTATTGGCCAATCTTGTCGACGCCGCGCAGTACCGACAAAATTTTACCGTTAAGCGGTTCGTCGGTGGCGGAGGGATAAAACACCGATTGAATCTCACCCTCTGGGGTCGGCAATACCCGATCCATCACCCGAACTTCCTGCGAGGTTTTCTTCAGCTTCAGGGTCATAATGTCGTTATCGATCGCCTGCAGGTAACCGCTACCGATACTCTGTGATTCAAAGCCCAACGCTTCGCCGGTATCCGGATCAACATAGCTGCGCGCGGGACGATAGATGCCAAAGAACTCCTGCCCTTGCTGCTCCCCTTGCAACTGACCACGTGCGTAAACTCGGTCACCAGCACCGGATACGATCCGTTCATCAACACCGGCTAACACGTAAGGCGCCTGCTCTAGGGTGTCCCTATCCATCACTAGATTATCGGAAAGGAAGCTCTTGATATCCTGCAGTGGAATCGCCGGAATAGCTTGCGCCAACGGGGTGCGACGGATCTCAGGGGACAGTTTGCGCGGGCCGCGTTTGAGTCGCAACTGCGGTTGGCCATTGACGTAGACCAGATAGATCACGTCACCGGGGTAGATCAGGTGCGGGTTATCGATCTGCGGGTTGACGCTCCAGACCTTAGGCCAGAGCCAGGGGCTTTTGAGAAATTGCTCGGTAATATCCCATAGGGTATCGCCTTTGACGACCACATGTTGATCTGGATGGTTATCGACCAGTTCAATCACATCCGCCCGGGCGCTCGTGATACTGAGTGTGCCAACCAACAAACTAGCCGTGATGGCGAACAACAGCTTTCTCATGTTAAATCCCTTTTTGCGTGTGCAGACTTATTTACGGTACCCATCAGCGGGTATCACAACTGTTTAGCGATCAGATAGAACTTACCTTATCGGCCAAAATCGAGCCGGCTACAGGCCGCTAACTGCCTGTATAGCTCCGTATTCTTGCTATGGAATGTACAGAAGTAAACAGTATAATAGCTAACATGCCTTAAACGGTCTTCATTTCATTGCTTTTTCAGCACATAACCTGTTGTTTTATTATGCCTTTACTAAACATTCTTGAGTTTCCCGATCCTCGCCTTCGCACTCAGGCCAAACCGGTCACGCAGTTTGACGACCAGTTGCAGCAATTGATCGACGATATGTTCGAAACCATGTACGAGGCGCCCGGTATCGGCCTGGCTGCAACTCAGATCAATGTTCACCAGCAGCTGGTGGTGATCGATATCAGCGACGATCGCAGTGAGCCGCTGGTGCTAATCAACCCTGAATACCAGATTCTTGACGACGAACGCGAAGTTTCACAAGAGGGCTGCCTGTCAGTGCCTGGTTACTACGAAGATGTTGAGCGCTCCAATCACATCCTGCTCAAAGCCCTAGATCGTAACGGCCAACCGTTCGAGCTCGAAACCAAGGATCTGTTAGCGGTCTGTATTCAACACGAGCTCGATCACCTACAGGGCAAACTGTTTGTCGACTACGTATCGACCCTCAAACGCAATAGGATTCGTAGCAAACTGGAGAAGAAGCACCGTCAGGATCAGTACGCCTGATCGCCTCACGCCCAGCACTACGCGTTCAAAGTTCCAACAGCTTCTGCTAACCACCCGCTCAGAACCCGACTACCGGGCCTGAGCCGACATAAGGCCCGACCATGCCCCAGCCGTTGCGCATCGTATTTGCCGGTACTCCAGAATTTGCCGCCGCCAGCCTCGAAGCTCTGATCAACAGTCGTCATCAGGTCGTTGCGGTCTATACCCAGCCCGACCGCCCCTCAGGCCGTGGCCGCAAACTAACGCCGAGTCCCGTTAAGCAGCTGGCGCAGCAGACTGGGATCACCGTCTGCCAACCACTGAGTCTCAAATCCGACCAAGAGCAACAGATTCTGGCCCGGTTCGACGCCGACCTGATGGTCGTAGTGGCTTACGGACTACTGTTACCCAAAGCGATTCTCGAGACGCCCAAGCTCGGCTGCATCAATGTTCACGCCTCGCTGCTACCACGCTGGCGCGGCGCCGCTCCGATCCACCGTGCTCTGATGGCTGGCGATCAGCAGACCGGAATCACGATCATGCAGATGGATGAAGGACTGGACACCGGCGCGATGCTAAAAGTCGCCAGCTGCGATATCGAGAGCGACGACACCAGCGCCAAGCTGCACGACCGACTGGCGGCGATCGGCGCTCAGACATTGGTTGCCGCGTTAGAGGCGATTCAGGACGGCACTGTCGAGCCAGAGGCTCAAGATAACGAGCAGGCCTGTTACGCTCACAAACTCATCAAGGCCGAAGGCGAGCTCGATTGGAGCACCGCCGCCAACGTGTTGGATCGCAAAATTCGCGGCCTCAATCCGGCACCGGTCGCGTTTAGTTCATTGAATGGCGAACGGATTCGAATCTGGAACTCGTACCACGACGACGACTCTAGCAGCGAATACCAGCCGGGCGAACTGATCGCTGCCGACAAAGAGGGACTTCGCGTCGCCACCGGCAGCGGCACTCTGGTGATCACCCGAATGCAGCTACCCAACAAAAAGCAGCAGCCGGTCAGCGAGCTTGTCAACGCCCGCCAGGATCTGTTCCGCGCCGGTAATCGATTCGAGACTGGCGACCCATCATGAGTGTTCGCCTGATCGCTGCCCGCATCCTGACTCCGATTCTCAAACACGAAGGTTCATTATCCTCATCGCTGCCGGCTCAACTGGACAAACTCGACGTAAGTGAACACCCACTACTTCGCGAACTCTGCTATGGCACCTGCCGGTTTCTGCCGCGATTGCAACTCATCGCGGCCGAATTGATGCCCAAAGCGCTCAAACGCAAGGATCAGGATGTCCAGGCGCTGATCCTGCTAGGACTTTATCAACTCGGCTACACTCGGATTCCGGCGCACGCGGCGATCAGTGAAACAGTGCAGGTTATCGCCAAGCTAAAAAAGCCCTGGGCCAAAGCGCTGACCAACGGCGTGTTGCGAAACTTCCAGCGCCGTGAAGCCGAACTGACCGACCTGCTTGAACAGCAGCCTGAGTTCCAATACGCCCACCCGGCCTGGTTGATCGGCAAGCTGAAAAAGTCCTGGCCCGATCAGGCCGAGCAGATTCTGCAGCACAATAACCAACAAGCGCCGATGACACTGCGTGTCAACGCGCTCAAGACCGACCGTGCCAGCTACGCCGAGCAACTCGAACAGATCGGGATTGAGTTTACTCTGTGCCCCTTCTCAACCGACGGCATCACCCTCAACCAAGCGGTCGATGTGTTGCAACTGCCCGGCTTTGAACAGGGCTTGGCCAGCGTGCAAGATGAAGCGGCCCAGCTAGCGGCCAGCTTACTCGATCCGCAACCTGGCGAACGAATCCTCGATGCCTGTTCGGCTCCCGGTGGCAAGACCTGCCACCTGCTAGAGCAACAGCCCGACTTAGGCCTCTGCCTGGCACTCGATATCAGCGATGACCGGCTGCAACGGGTACAGCAGAACCTCGACCGACTCGAGCTAAGTTGCCAACTGCTGGCCGCTGACGCTGCCAGCAATGACTGGTGGGACGGCCAACTATTCGACCGGATTCTTCTCGACGCGCCCTGCTCGGCGACCGGCGTCATTCGTCGTAACCCAGACGTCAAATACCTGCGCCAACCCGACGATATCAACACCTTGGCGCAGCTACAGGGGCAGATCCTGGCCAATCTGTGGCCAATGCTCAAACCCGGCGGCCGATTGCTGTATGCCACCTGTTCGGTATTGCCACAGGAGAATGAGCGAGTAGTATCAGCCTTTACCGGCCAGCAAGCGGATGCCCGCGAACAACCGATCAGCGCCGACTGGGGGCAGCAACGCCCGGCGGGGCGACAACTGTTTCCCCAACCCGGCGGCCACGATGGTTTCTACTATGCGGTACTGCACAAGGACGACATCTAACCGATGAAGATCATAATTCTGGGAGCGGGCCAGGTCGGCGCAACGCTGGCGGAGAATCTGGCCAACGAAGCCAACGATATCACTATCATCGATACCGACGGTGTCCGCCTGCGGGAACTGCAGGACCGGCTCGATATTCGTACCCTCGAAGGTCAGGGCGCCTCACCTAAGATTTTGGAGCAAGCCGGTGGTGAAGATGCTGACATGCTCATCGCGGTGACCAACTCCGATACCGTCAACATGGTCGCCTGTCAGGTAGCACACTCGATCTTCCACACCCCAACCCGAATCGGCCGGATTCGCGGTCACGACTTCCTATCCGAGAAACATCGGCTGTTTTCTGAGAAAGCGATTCCGATCAACGTATTGATTAGCCCAGAGCAGCTCGTGACCCGCCATATCAAGCGCCTGATCCAGCACCCTGGCGCGCTGCAAGTACTCGATTTTGCCGATGGCAAAGCCCAGCTGGTTGCGGTTAAAGCTTTCTACGGCGGTCCACTGGTCGGCCACGAGATCGCCTTCTTGCGCTCTCATATGCCCAATGTCGATACCCGGGTAGCGGCGATATTTCGCCGTGGCAGCCCCATCATTCCCCAGGGCGACACCATAATCGAAGCCGATGACGAGGTGTTCTTTATCGCCGCCAAAAAGGATATACGGGCGGTGATGAGCGAACTGCGCCGGCTTGATAATCCTTACAAGCGGATCATTATCGCCGGTGGCGGTAACATCGGAGCCAACCTGGCGCGGGTGCTAGAAAACGAATATCAGGTCAAGATCATCGAGCGTAACATTCAGCGCTGTAATATCCTGGCCAACGAGCTAAACCGCACCATCGTGTTGCAAGGCGTTGCCTCCGATCAGGAGCTGCTGTTAGAGGAAAACATCGAAGGAACCGATGTCTTCTGTGCTTTAACCAACGACGACGAAGCCAACATCATGGCCTCGATGCTGGCTAAGCGGCTTGGCGCCAGAACCGTGATGACGCTGATCAACAACCCCGCCTATGTCGATCTTGTCCAGGGTGGCGTGATCGATATCGCCATCTCGCCACAACAAGCAACTATCGGTAGCCTGTTAACGCACGTAAGGCGTGGGGACGTAGTAAACGTTCACTCACTGCGCCGTGGTGCCGCCGAGGCGATGGAAGCGATCGCTCACGGAGATGAGCGTAGTTCCAAGGTGGTTGGTAAGATGATCGAAGAGATCGACCTGCCTCCGGGCACGACCATCGGTGCCATCGTCCGCAACGACGAGGTCTTGATCGCCCACGATGATGTGGTGGTCCAAAACGGCGACCATGTGATTCTGTTCCTGATCGACAAGCACCGGATTTCCGATGTGGAACGTTTATTTCAGGTCGGCCTCACCTTCTTCTAAGCAAGCTGACATTGACTCTATAGGGAGCGCCATCGCTCATGCACTTTCGCGTTATTCTGCGCATCCTCGGCATCCTGATGATGGTGTTCAGCTTCAGCATGCTGCCACCCGCCGTGGTATCCCTGATCTACAACGACGGCTCACTGATGCCGTTTCTAATCGCCTTCGGCATTACCCTGATCACCGGATTTTTCACCTGGATCCCGGTTTACAAAGTGCGGCAGGATCTGCGCACCCGTGATGGTTTCCTGATCACGGTACTGTTCTGGACCGTACTCGGGATCTTCGGATCGATCCCGCTGATGCTAGCAGCCGAGCCGCATCTGAGCGTAGTCGATGCGGTGTTTGAATCGTTGTCCGGACTGACCACCACCGGCGCGACTGTCATCACCGGCATCGACCAGTTACCGCAATCAATTCTGTGGTACCGCCAACAGCTGCAGTGGTTCGGCGGGATGGGTATCATCGTGCTAGCTGTAGCGATCCTACCGATGCTCGGGATCGGTGGTATGCAGCTATACCGGGCCGAAACACCGGGACCGGTGAAAGACTCTAAACTGACCCCCCGAATCACCGAGACCGCCAAGGCACTATGGTATATCTACCTGTCGCTGACGATCGCCTGCGCACTCGGTTACTGGCTGGCAGGCATGACTCTGTTCGATGCCATCTGCCACAGTTTCTCAACCGTCGCCATCGGCGGATTTTCAACCCACGACGCCAGTATCGGTTACTTCGATAGCTCACTGATCGAATCGATCGCGATCTTCTTTATGGTGATCTCGGCGGTCAACTTCGCGTTGCATTTCAGTGCCTGGAAGCAGAAAACACTGAAACATTACTGGCGTGATCCCGAGTTCAGGTTCTACCTCAGTATCCTGGTCGGGATCACCTTCTTTTGTACCGTGGTGCTGGAGCTGACCGGTACCCTTAAGGGGATCGACGCGTTCCGCAACGCCGTCTTCGAAGTGGTTTCAATCGCCACCACCACCGGCTTTGCCACCGCTGATTTCTCGACCTGGCCGACCATGCTGCCATTCCTTCTGTTTATCGCCGCCTTCGCCGGCGGTTGTGCCGGATCGACCGGTGGCGGCATGAAGGTGATCCGAATCCTGATCATCCTCAAACAGGGGATGCGAGAGGTTACCCGACTGCTGCATCCCAACGCGGTAACCCCGATCAAACTGGGTAACCGAGCCATCTCTGATCGTGTTGCCGAAGCGGTCTGGGGCTTCTTCTCGGTCTATCTGATCGTATTTGTGATCATGCTGATCGCGCTGCTAGGCACCGGACTCGACCAAGTCACCGCCTGGACGGCGGTTGGCGCGACACTCAACAATCTCGGCCCTGGGCTCGGTGACGTAGCAGCCAACTACGGTGGATTGAGTGATACGGCCAAGTGGATTCTGTGCTTCTCGATGTTACTGGGAAGATTAGAGGTGTTTACTCTCCTAGTTCTGTTCACTCCCGCCTTCTGGCGTCGCTAGCCAGCCCTTAACCGGAATCGTTATGACTCCCGCCATTAACTGTGCCAAAAAGGCCAAGATCCGCTATCAGACCCACAGCTACGTCCACGATGCCAGCACCAGCTCGTATGGCGAAGAAGCGGCTGAGGCGATGGGTGTGCCTGCCGAGCGGGTCTTTAAAACCCTGCTGGTCAGTCTCGACGGTAAGCCAGCCAAACTAGCGGTAGCCGTAGTACCGGTTTCAGGAACCCTCGATCTGAAAGCCATTGGTGCAGTACTGGGCTGCAAAAAGGTGGCGATGGCCGATCCGCAACAGGCCCAACGCGCCACCGGCTACCTGGTCGGCGGCATCAGCCCGTTGGGCCAGAAGAAACGGCTACCGCTGGTGTTGGATCACAGCGCCGATCGGTTCGAGACGCTATTTGTCAGTGGCGGTAAACGCGGTCTGGAGATCGAACTCCAGCCCGCTGACCTGCTCAAGCTAACCGATGGTCAATACGGAGATATTGGTCGTGGCTAACCCCCCTATCAACAGCTACTGCGCGGATCCCAAACCCAGTACAACTGACAACCCACAACAACAGAAGTGGAACCAACGCTATCAACGATCGCAGTCGGCTCCCTCTCCTGCCCGAGTATTGAGCGACAATGCACACCTACTGCCAAATCAAGGCCAAGCGCTCGATCTGGCCTGCGGTCTGGGCGGTAACGCACTATTGTTGGCCAAACACGGGCTCGTAACCCAGGCCTGGGATCTATCTGATGTTGTTATCCACAAGCTGCAAGGGGTTGCCGAGCAGCGACAATTACCGTTACAAGCACACTGTGTCGATCTCGACCAGCAGCCGCTACCGGTGGCAATGTTCGACGTGATAAGCGTCAGCGGTTTTCTCGATCGTGAGCTCTGCCCCGCCATCACAGCCGCCCTCAAATCCGGCGGCTTATTGTTCTACCAGACCCATACCCTGGCCAAAGTTGGTCCGACGGCGGGCCCCAGTAACCCTAATTTTCTGCTTCAAGCCGGTGAATTATTGCAGCTGTTTAGCGAACTGATTCCACTGGTCTATCTCGAGGAGCAGGACTGCGGCGATCTGACTCAGGGGTTGCGAAACCAAGCCTATCTGGTGGCGCGTAAATCGAACTAAGCCCCACACAGTATCCACCACTTTACCCACAGCCTTAAGAAACTTACCCACAGACAGCTCCCGACCATTTCACTGCCCAAAATTCAACCCGCTTGATGTATAATGCCCCGCTAAAATCGAAGGGCACCGTTTGAGCCGTTGACTGCAGCGATCATATCGCCGCACAACCTCATTAAAACAGCCCCCTAAGCCTTAACCCTTGAAGATGGTATTCCTCGTGAGTGAACCGATTAAAGCCGACGTCAGCACCTTTCAGGGACTGATCCTGGCGCTGCAGCAGTACTGGGCAGCACAGGGTTGTGTTCTGGTCCAACCCCTGGATATGGAGGTTGGTGCCGGTACCTTCCACCCCGCCACCACACTGCGTGCAGTCGGCCCGGAAAACTGGAACGCCGCTTACGTCCAGCCTTGTCGTCGCCCCACCGATGGCCGCTACGGTGAAATCCCCAACCGGTTGCAGCACTACTACCAGTTCCAGGTTGTGATGAAGCCATCGCCAGATAACATTCAGGAGCTCTATCTCGACTCGCTGCGGATGCTCGGAATCGATCCTCTGGTACACGATATCCGCTTCGTCGAAGACAACTGGGAATCTCCAACGCTTGGAGCCTGGGGTCTGGGTTGGGAGGTGTGGCTTAACGGTATGGAGGTGACTCAGTTCACCTACTTCCAACAGGTCGGCGGTCTCGAGTGTTTCCCGGTAACTGGCGAGATAACTTACGGCCTGGAACGCATCGCTATGTACCTGCAGGGCGTCGACAGCATCTATGATCTAGTCTGGACCGACGGTCCACAAGGCAAGGTGACCTACGGTGATGTGTTCCATCAAAACGAAGTCGAAATGTCGACCTACAACTTCGAAGAGGCCGACGTTGAGTTTCTGTTCAGCTGCTTCGATAACTACGAGAAAGAGAGCAGTCGGCTCGTTGAGAAAGGCTTGGCACTGCCCGCCTACGAGATGGTGATGAAGGCTTCGCACGTATTCAACCTGCTCGATGCCCGCCACGCCATCTCGGTGACTGAGCGTCAACGTTACATCCTGAGGGTACGCACGCTGACTCGCACAGTCTGTGAAACCTACTACGAAACACGCAAAGCCAAAGGGTTCCCGCTGGCCGATGAAGCACTGCGTAATGAACTGCTTGCCGCCACTGGGGAGAACAACTGATGACCACTACCCATACTCAGAGTCGCGATTTCCTGGTAGAGCTAGGCACCGAAGAGCTGCCCCCCAAAGCGCTTAAAGCACTCTCCAGCGCATTTGGTGACGGTATCGTAGAGGGATTACAGGAGGCTAACCTCGGCTATCAAGCAGTCAAGCTATTCGCCACGCCTCGCCGTTTAGCCGTTTTGATCTCTAACCTCGATAGCAGTCAGCCTGATCTTGATCTTGAAAAACGCGGTCCCTCGACCAAAGCCCCCGACAAGGCGGTCGAAGGCTTTGCACGCGGTTGCGGTGTCAGCGTCGACCAGCTGCAAATTCTAGATACCGACAAAGGTCAGTACTACCAATTCAAGTCGCAGCAGCAAGGCAAGCCGGCCCAACAATTATTGGCCGATATCGTTGATCAGTCATTAGCTAAGCTGCCTATCCCAAAGCGGATGCGCTGGGGGGCTAATCGCACCGAGTTTGTTCGACCAGCCCACTGGTGCGTTATGCTGTTCGGCGACGAACTGGTTCAAGCAGAGTTACTGGGAATCAAGACGGGCCGTCAAACCTACGGCCACCGCTTCCACTACAACAAGCCGATTGAACTGATCTCGCCTGCTGATTACGAGACAGTACTCGCCGAAACCGGCTATGTCATCGCCGACTTTGCTAAGCGTCAGGCACTGGTCGAGCAGCAGGTAAACCAGGCTGCCGAAAAACTTGGCGCCAGCGCTGTGATCGATCGGGCATTGCTTGACGAGGTGACCGCACTGGTCGAATGGCCTGTTGCGCTGGCAGGTCGTTTCGAAGAGCGTTTCCTCGACGTACCTTCCGAAGCACTAGTATCATCAATGAAGGAACACCAGAAGTACTTCCATGTGGTGGACCACGACGGGCGCATCCAACCTCACTTTATCACCGTCTCCAATATCGAAAGCAAAGACCCGCAGCAGGTGATCGCCGGTAACGAAAAAGTTATCCGTCCACGTCTGTCGGATGCGGCC
>JBFFKD010000037.1:0-11465 GCA_041555595.1 Motiliproteus sp. | reverse complement strand
GGTGCCGACCAGGTCTAGCAGGCGGATGCTGAGGCTGTTGCCGGCTAGCAACCAGCCTGAAGCAGGCGTGTGCTGGAGTAGTTGGTAGGCCGCCGACAGTTCGGTTAATTCGGGTTGATTCGCGGGTGTTAATGTTGCAGTAGACACACAAGCCGGCGTTGAGCCTGAAATAGCCGTATCGACCGACAACTGCTGTTGCAGTTGGGAGCATAATTGAGCATGACGGTGTTGAAGTTGATGGGATAGGGGGGGCTGTGATCGTTTATGACCGTTGCTGGTCGCCGATGCGGCTGTTGCTGTTAGTTCGTTCAGCCTTTGCTGGCACCAGCCTTGGATATCGGCGCCAACAAAGGTACTGCAGTTGTGGCCGGGTGCCAGTGCTGTATCACCGGGGTGAACCAGCCAGAACTGCTGCCAGGGCTGTTGGTCGACCCAGTTCTGTAGGCGTTTGGAGACCAGCCGAGTGCCGAACTGCAGCAGTTGGCGGCTCTTGTCGAGTTCGATCCGGGTCTGCTGGTCACATAGTAGCTGGTCGGTGAGTCCCAAACAGTCGGGGTCGGTCTGAAGCTGCGATTGGATATCGACCAGCAGCGGCCAGCCAAGGCGTTGTCCCAGCGCTTTGACGGCAGCCGCGGTGGTGTGGTCGGGTAGTGCGCCGACCACGATCACGCCAGGTTGCTTAATGAACGCCGTCCATGGGGTGATACTTCGTTGATCGGTGCTCTTCGCCTGTCGATCAGGGCGGCTGGAAAAAGGACGGTCGCTATCTCGCCAGCGGTAGATTGAGGCCAGGTAGTCGGTGAAATCTATCGTGTTTGAATCCGGATACAGCGGCTCGTCGTACATGCAGTTGATCTGGCAGACGCCGCCCAAACCATCGTCGATTGATTTGATCGCCGTTGAGACCTGCTGCAGCATCCTATCCACCGGGTAGTCTAACGACGGTGGGGGCAGATAGAGGCTGTGGCGAGGGAAATCGGCAAATATCCCTTGCTGATTGATCGCTTGGTTGGCCCCGCAGTCGTGTAATCGCGGTGGCCGGTCGGCGCTAAGGATGAGTAACGGGACACCGGTTTGCGCCGCTTCGATGACAGCCGAGTATAGGTTGGCGACGGCAGTGCCTGAAGTGGTGATGACAGCTACCGATTGCTGGCTTGCTTTGGCGATCCCCAACGCTAAAAATCCCAATCCGCGTTCGTCGAAATGGTGGTGTAGTTGCAGTCGCTTGTGTTGTTGATCGGATTGTTGTGTCAGCTGATCTGCCGCCATCACCAATGGGGTTGAACGCGAACCGGGAGCCAGGCAGAGGTGTCTGATACCGTGCCGGCTCAGCTCCGTTAGCAGCAGATTGGCCCAGAGCTGGTTAAGCGAGGATTGATGGCTGGATAGCATCGGGCTCACGCGATCACGATGACTTTTGCTGTAGGTCGTGAGTCTGGTCAATCTGAAGGTTGAACAGTGATAACGGTAGGGCGATCTTTTGATTGAGCTCTTGCCACTCCAATTTTGGGTCTGATTGCGGCACGATGCCGGCGCCAGCGTACAGAGTGAGTTGCGGGTAATTGAAGTCGGCGCTGCGAATCGTCACAGCCAGTTCGGATTGGCCGGCTTCGAAATAGCCACAGCAGCCGGCGTAATAACCGCGCGAAAAGGGCTCATGTTGCTGAATGAATTGCCGTGCCGGTTCGGTTGGTAGACCGCCAACCGCCGCTGTCGGGTGCAGGGTGCTTAGCAGCTGTGCGTCCATCTGAGCATTGGGTAAAACCCCCTGAATGGTCTGGTGCAGGTGTTGCAATCCGTTCTGCTTTAGCAGACTCGTCCCGCAGCCGTGGTTGAGTTGTACTCCCAAACCTTCCAATTTCGCTCCGATCTCGACTGCGACCAAACCATGCTCATGGCGGCTTTTACTGTCGCTTAGCAGTTCATGGGCTTGCTGTCGGGCTCGTCCATTATCGCTTGATCGGGCTAAGGTTGCCGCCAGTGCTTCGGTTTTCAAATTGAGACCTTGGCGAGCAAACAATCGCTCAGGTGTGAAACTGATGAAACCGCGTTCGGCCGATAATTGGTAAGCGATCTGGTAACTGTTAATTGATCCATCGCGCCAGCGCTCAAAGGTATTCCAAAATGGGATCGATGCGTCTTTGGTGTCTGATTTGGTTGCCGCTTCGAGGTACTGGAACCGACTCTGCCGTGCCAGTACAACTTTTTGCAGACAGCCCTCGGTAAAACTGCGTTTGGCTTGCTGGATGCTGTGCTGCCACTGCTCAAAGCAGGGGCTGTCGTGCCGTCCAGAAACGGTAATGGGTTTGGCTATGGTCGGTACGGATGAATTCGGTGCGATCGGGTGTAACTGCTTTAATTGCTTGATCAGATCATCTATCAGTCGGTTGATAAGCTCAGCAGAAGATGAATGCATATCGGTATCGTCGTTTAGAGAAACCGACAAGATGAGTTGTTGTTGCCGCTGGCTGGATTGATAGCGCAGCTCAATTTGAGGCAGAAACAATACTTGTTGGGGCTGATCTGACTGGGGAGTGTCGCCGTTGTTTTGATACTGAGGATCGAATCCTGATAGCCAGTAATAACGAAGGTTATTGCGGTAATGGATGCCGTCTCTTAGCTGTTGGGTCGCATGCTGATTACTGAACTGTTGTGCGATGCCTAGGCAGGCTGTCTCGAACGACTGATCACGGCTACGCCAGTAAAATTTGGGAAACTGTGATTGCAGCCTCAGCCACTGTATCAGGTCGCTGTTGATCGACGTTGCATTTGACCGGCTGGCCGATGGCAGGAGCTTAACCACCTGCTCTAGCTGCAAGGGTAGTAACCTGTTGGTGCTGTTTTTGTACCGCAATAGACGCTGACAGAGGTTGTCGACCGCCATTGAAATTGCCGAGTTAAAGCCTTCTACGTTGGTCACGATCCTTCGCCAATCTCGTATCTTTAAAAGAAACAATCTAACATGATTTGAAGCATAGGTGATAACCCTAGGGTGCTGTTATTTAATGCAAAAAAAATAATTTGCTGGTCTAAGCATGGAGAGGGGCGCCCCTGAGTGGTCTTAGTCCTCTGCGGATTGGGTTGTTGTTTAGTCTACAACGGTAGGCTGTCAGTGCGCCTTGTTGATAACAAAGACAACAACTCTAAAGTGGCAACATTGTTGGCCGATACCCCTCATCAGCAAGGTAATTCATTACCCCCATTATTCCTAACAACCCGTTGTTAATGGCCCCCATATGAATCTTCAACATTTCCAAACAAGCACTGCATACCTAGATGGTGTCTTGATCTCCCTCGAAGGGGATAAAGTGGTCATCATCAGTTATGGATCAACCCAAGAACGTTTCTACGTGACCGAACAGGGCGAAGTGAATCGTTGTGGAGAACAGGGTCCTGTCGCGGGAACCGAGAGTGACTTTGAACTTTATCGTTTGTCTTTCATGGAAGCACTGGCAAACGGAGGGTCGCTGATCTTGCGTCAGATCGGGGTTGGCAAACAGTCGCTGCCTGAGATGCTAGGTGGCGGTTCAGTGCAGCTGGATTACCTCAGCGGCGCCCAGGTTGGCCCGAAAGGGATTCGGCCTCTAAACAGTGATGCGCTTAAGCGGCTGTACAGCCAGGGTGTTGATGGTGCGGTTGAGTTTCGTGACTTCCTTAGCAAAGACCAGGTCAAGATTGCACTGCTAAAGCAGGTTGATGCGGAGCAGGCTGAAGCGATTAGCGCTTAAACCTTTTATCGTGTTCTTGTGATGGGGCTGCTGAATGTTTAGCGGCCCTTTTTTATAGCTGTTTTTTGATTGTTCGGGCGGCTCTGATCGGCGCGAGTCGATGATGAAATTTCAAAGCGACATCAACCTGCGTCAATTTAAAATCGATATCGATAAAAAAGCCGCACCAACGATCTGTCGATCATAGATGCGGCAAACACTAGCTCGCACGTGATAGCGTTAGTACATCAAGCCTCAAGCCGCGCCTTGGCCTGGCTCTTCAGCTGCGCGTTGCCGCAGCAAGAAACGTTGCAACTTACCACTTGGTGTCTTGGGCAGCTCGTCGACAAACTCGATCTCACGCGGGAATGCATGGGTCGAGAGCCGGTTGCGGACATACTGCTGCAGCTCTTCGATCAGTTCGACTGACGGCTCGTAGTTCTGACTGATGACTGCGTATGCCTTGATAATCGAACCCCGCTTAGGGTCTGGCTTGGCTACTGCGGCACTCTCAAGTACCGCCGCATGCTCGAGTAGGGTGTTTTCGACATCGGCAGGACCTACCCGATAACCGGCGGTGGTGATGATGTCATCGTCTCGACCGGTGTAGGAGTGCGAACCGTCGCCGTTGCTGATGACCATATCGCCGGTCAGATAATAGTTGCCATGGAACGGGTTCTTGTCACTCCAGCTGTAGCCTTGGAAGAAAAACTGCGGCGATTGGCTGGTATCGACCGCCAGTTGACCGGTTTCGCCCGGTGCGACTTCGTTGAAATCATCATCGAGCGCGACCAGCCGGTAACCGGGCATCGGGTAGCCCATGCTGGCGGTGCGGTGCTGGTGGTCGAGGCTGTGAAAGTTGCACCCCGTCATGCCCGTTTCGGTCTGGCCGTAGTGGTCCTTAACCGAGCAGTTGAACACCCGTGCCATCCAGGTTTCTACTTCCGGATTGAGCGGTTCACCGGCGCTACTGGCTATGCGTAAATTGATTTTGTAGTCGGCGCGTTGGGCTTCATTGGCCATTAGCAACCGGTATGCAGTGGGTGCTGCCGCCAGGTTGGTGATGTTGAACTGCTGCATAAAGCCGTAGGTGTTGTCGGCGGTGAAGCCGTGCTCGTTGAAGTGGGTCGTGCAGCCAAGCAGTAGCGGTCCGACCACTGCGTAGTAGAGGCCGTAGGCCCAGCCCGGATCAGCCACGTTCCAGTAGTTATCGTCCTGACGTAGCCCGATCGCCAGCTCCATATAGGTCCAGAACGAGATCAGAGCCTTGGCCGGTACAGCCACACCTTTGGATTTGCCGGTGGTACCGGAGGTGAACATCTGCAGAAACGGCTCGTCGGCGCCGATCAGTACCGGCTCAAATTGTTCTGGTTGTGATTCGACCGCTGTGCTGTAGATGAAATCGGCATCAGCGAAACCGGTATCGCCGTCATTGCCAACCAACAGGGTTTTCGGCAGGCCATTAACGTCGGCCAGCTTTGGCCACTGCTCGGGGTTGGTCATGATCAGTTTGGTCTGCGCCTGTCCGAGTCGGTATTCGATCGCACCGGAGCCAAAGGCGGTGAATAGGGGTTGGTAGACCGCGCCTGCACGCAGTGTACCTAGTACTGCGACCAACAGTTCGGGAGTACGCGGCAGTAGGCAAGCAACTCGATCACCTTTACCGATCCCTTGCTCGGTTAAGAAATTAGCAAACTGAGCCGCACGCCGTTGTAGTTCGGCGAAACTAAGTTCACCGCTGCTGCCATCGACGCGCTGAAAACGCAGGCCAATTTTTCCCGCAGTGGTATAGGGCGGGGTGTGCCGATCACAGATCTCCTGGCAGACATTGATACCGTCACTCAGGCTGCCGATGAAGTTGGACTCGATCTGTTTGGGGGAGAACTGATCGATATACTGTTGGTAGTCTTGTTGATTCATATTCTTACCATTGTGTTTCAAGCTGTTGTTTCAATTGCTGTGTGCTGTCTATGTGGAGGCGTTGTTAGTCCAGTCCCAGTTCTTTGATGCTGACTTCGCGCATCTTGAACTTCTGGATCTTGCCGGTCACGGTCATCGGGAAAGCATCGGTGAATTTGATGTAGCGTGGGATCTTAAAGTGGGTGATCTGCCCTTTGCAGTAGTCTCGCAGCTCCTGCTCGGTCAACTCTTCACCCTCTTTGAGAATGACCCAGGCGACCAGCTCTTCGCCGAACTTGGGATCGGGCACACCAGTTACCTGAGCGTCTGAGATGGCAGGGTGGGTATAGAGGAACTCCTCGACTTCGCGCGGGTAAACATTCTCACCACCACGGATCACCATATCTTTGCTGCGACCAACGATGGCGATATAACCATCTTCGTCCATCGTGGCCAGGTCTTCGGTGTGCATCCAGCCGTTGCTGTCGATCGCTTTGAGGGTTGCTTGCTCGTTGTTCCAGTAACCGAGCATGACGCTGTATCCTCGGGTGCAGAGCTCGCCGATTTCGCCGCGTGGCACGATCCGACCCATCGGGTCGACAATTTTGCTCTCAAGATGTGGCTGGGTACGACCGACGGTGCTGACGCGCTTATCCAGTGGGTCATCGGCGCTGGTCTGGGTGCTAACGGGGCTGGTTTCGGTCATGCCGTAGGCGATCTGGACCTCCGACATATGCAGCTTGTCGATGACCTGTTTCATCACCTCGATCGGGCAGATCGAACCCGCCATAACGCCGGTACGCAGTGATTCGGTGTTGTAGGCGGCAAAATCCGGATGTTCAAGCAGGGCGATAAACATGGTCGGCACGCCATACAATGCAGTAGCGCGCTCTTCGGCTACAGCCTTTAGCACCGATTCTGGCTCAAATGCATCGCTTGGATAGATCATAGTTGCGCCATGAGTGACACAACCGAGGTTGCCCATCACCATGCCGAAGCAGTGGTATAGCGGCACCGGGATAACCATCCGATCCTGATCGGTAAATTTCTGGCTTTCGGTGACGAAGAAACCGTTGTTTAGAATGTTGTGATGGCTCAGCGTCGCGCCTTTGGGGAAGCCGGTGGTGCCACTGGTGTACTGAATATTGATCGCATCATCGAACTGTAACTCGGCTTGACGTTGCAGCTGAGCATCAACCGAAATCTTATCGGCTTGATCGAGGAGTTGTTGCCAGCTCATCATCCCTGGAGACGGTTGGTCGACCAGTGAGATGATTGCATTCATATATGGCAATGCCGGCGATTTAAGTTGACCGGGCAGTGAGTCTTTCAGCTCGGGAGCCAGCTCATTAAGCATCTTGGTGTAGTTGGAGCTCTTAAAGCTATCAGCCGCGATCAGGTAGCCACATTCGGATTGATTCAGTGCGTATTCAAGCTCGGTCAGTCGATAGGCTGGATTGATATTGACCAGAATGGCGCCGATCTTGGCCGTGGCAAATTGAGTCACACACCACTGCGCGTTGTTGGGTGACCAGATACCGATCCGGTCGCCTTTTCCAACACCGATCGCCATTAACGCACGGGCGCAGGTTTCTACCTGTTGCTGCAGCTCTCGGTAACTCCAGCGGATACCCTGATGGATAGAGATCAACGCATCGTTGTTGGGGTATTGTGCCGCAACCCGGTCGAACATATCGCCGATCGTCTCGCCCAGTAGTGCGGTGTTACTGGTGGCGCTGGTGTAGCTGGGCAGGGCTTGGTTGGAAGTTGCAGAATTCATGAAGTATCCCTTTATAGTTGATATTGACCGAGGGTTATCGCGAGTAATGAGTCACTACGACCAGCTCTAATTAGCTTCGACACTGGCTGTGGTAGTCGTCGTTTGGGCGCATCTCGACCGCACTGGCGACCCGGTTGGTCATATTGTAAAAACCGGCCACATTCGCAATATCCCAGATCTGAGCATCGGTAAAGCTGGCGTCACGAAGTTGCTGCCGGTCGGCCTCGACGATTTGGTCGGGATGGCGGGTCAGCTTGTCGGTAAAATCCAGCATCGCTCGATGGCGAGGGCTCAGGTCGGCGGCACGGTAGTTCATCACCAGCTGTTCGCCTAAAATTGGATTTTCTGAGTATTGCCGTACTGCAGCACCGTGAGCGGTCAGGCAGTAGTAGCAGTGGTTAATCGACGACACGACGACCGCGATCATCTCACGCTCTAGAGGTGAAAGCCCTGACTCGCCGAACATCAGGGTGTTGTAGAAACTGGAGAACGCTTGCAGCTGTTCTGGATTCTGGCTGTAGGCGCTCAATACATTGGGCACCATCCCCAGTTTCTGTTGGCACTTGTCGAAGTAACGCTGGGTCGACTCATCAAGCTGATCGTGACTTGGGAGATCCAGGTCCAGGGCGGTCAGATTGGTATGGTTGGCATTGCTCATCGTGTAGCTCCTTGAGTCGATTCCATTGGGTAGGAATTAGAAGTTACGCTTGACCAGTTTCTGTATTTCACCGACCAGACCGTTACGGAATGCCAGTACACAAACGATAAAGACGATACCCATAATCACATGAATGTAGCTTCCCAGCGGCCCCGCAGCTAGGGTGTTCTGCAGTGTGACGATGGTGCCGGCACCGAGAACAGGGCCCCAGATGGTTCCCATTCCACCAAGCAGGGTCATCAATACCACTTCACCGGACATGAACCAGTGGACGTCGGTCAGTGATGCCAATTGAAATACCAGAGCCTTGGTCGATCCTGCCAGGCCCGCTAGGGTAGCGGACAGAACAAAGGTCATCAGTTTGTACTGGTTTACCTTGTAACCGAGCGAAATAGCGCGAGGCTCATTCTCACGGATCGCTTTCATCACCTGGCCGAACGGGCTGTGGATGGTGCGGTAGATCAGTGCGAAACCACCGATAAAGATGGCCAGGACGAAGTAGTACATAGTGATGTTATCTGACAGGTCGATCAGGCCGAACAGATGTCCGCGGGGGATCCCTTGGATGCCGTCCTCTCCACCGGTAAACGGTGCTTGCAGGAAGAAGAAAAACGCCAATTGAGCCAGTGCCAGCGTAACCATGGCGAAGTAGATCCCTTCACGTTTGATTGCTAGCTTACCGTAGACAAAACCGATCACGGCAGAAACCGCGACACCGGCTAAAATACCAACTTCTGGGGTTAGACCCTCAACGGATAGCATCAGGTAACCGGTGACGTAAGCGCCGCTACCTAGAAATACCGCGTGGCCAAAGGAGAGCAGACCGGCAAAGCCCAGCAGCAAATTGAAGGCGCAAGCGAACAGTGCGAAACACAGCACCTTCATTAAAAAGACCGGGTAAAGAACGAGGGGGGCGACTAACGCCAGCCCAAGCAGTATCAGATTAAGCTTCATGTTTTTCATAGTTTGATACCTTAACGCGATTATCTGGGTTCCCTCCCCCTCGGATGAGGGAGAGGGAAAAATAGTTATCAGGCTTCTTTGCCGAACAGACCTGCGGGCTTGATCAGTAGCACTAACACCATCACTAGGAAGATTACGGTGTTGGAGGCTTCAGGGTAGAAATACTTGGTTAGCCCTTCGACGATGCCCATCCCTAATCCGGTGATAATTGCGCCACCGATAGAGCCCATGCCGCCGATAACGACGATGGCGAACACCACGATCAAAATGCTCGATCCCATCTCGGGGGAGACCGAATAGACCGGTGCTGCGAGTACCCCGGCCAGTCCGGCCAGACCCACACCGAAGCCGAAGGTAAGGGTGACGATCAGCGGTACGTTGATACCAAACGCCTGCATTAGCTGCGGGTTTTCTGTTCCGGCACGCAGGTATGCACCGAGTTTGGTTTTTTCAATCATGTACCAGGTGGCGGTGCAGACCACCAGCGAGCAGACGATGATCCAGGCGCGATAGTTCGGCAGATACATAAAGGGTAACCGAGTGCCGCCTTTAAGTTCGTCTGGAATTGGATAGGCCATCCCTGAGGAGCCGTACCAGTGGGTAAACAGCCCCTGTAATACCAGTGCGATGCCGAAGGTGAGCAGCAGGCTGTACAGGTGGTCTTCACCAGAAATAGGTCGAACCAGAAAACGTTCTAACAAGATGCCGATGACGGCAACTCCGATAGGTACCAGCAGTAGTGACCACCAGTAGCTTATGCCGAGGTAATTCATCCCCATCCAGGCGGCGAATGCGCCGAGCATATACAGAGCGCCCTGGGAGAAGTTGATGATCTTGAGCAGCCCGAAGATGATAGCTAGGCCGAGGGCCAGCAGAGCATAGAAGGAGCCGTTGATCAGACCGATCAGCAACTGGCCGAACAGGCCGAAAAGATTGATATCGAAAAGATTCGCCATAACCACACCTGAAGATTGTTCAGACGGAAGCGAAACGCTTCCTTTTTGATATTAGGTAGTTCATTCCCAGCTTTTGTTATTCAAAAGAGGGGGTAGATAAGAGAGCAGCGCTTGTGTTGCTCCCTTATCGCCCGCTTCCCTGGTCTCTAATGATCAAAAATCACAGAGTAGCGAGGTGAGATTGAAGGGCTGGTTAGAGCCCTTACTACTGCAAGGTTACTCGGCCAGGGCGAACGCGCAGCCGCCATCAGCCATCTTCATAAAGGCATCGTCGCCCTTGATCACTTTCTCGATCGCGAAGATGTCGTTGTCGTTGCTACGCTCGGCAGCGGTCTTGATCCGAACCTGCAGCATGTCGTGAACCATACGGCCGTCCTTGCGCAGGTAACCGTTACGTGAGAAGAAATCCTCAACCGGCATCTCCTTCATCTTGGCCATAACCGCTGCGCCTTCGTCGGTTCCAGCCGCTTCTACCGCTTTGAGGTAGTGCATAGTGGAGGAGTACGCGCCAGCGTGAGGCATGGCAGGGATCTTGCCATCCATGCGTTCCATATAACGCTTGGACCAAGCGCGGGTTGCATCATCCATATCCCAGTAGAAGCCAGTCGTCAGCTTCATGCCGCCGGCAATTGCAGGATCAAGCGCTTGAGCGTTGGGGGTAAACACCAGCAGACCGGCCACATCGGTGGTCTCAGTGACGCCAAATTCCGCCGCAGTCTTGAGTGAGTTGACCATGTCGGTACCGGCGTTAGCCAGCGCGATAACATCCGCACCCGAGGACTGAGCCTGGAGGATGTAAGAGGAGAAGTCGGTGGTGCCTAGAGGTGCACGAACACCGCCAACCACTTCACCGCCGTTGGCATTGATTACGCCGGTAGCAACTTTCTCAAGGGCATGACCGAAGGCGTAGTCAGCGGTGACAAAGAACCATTTTTTCTTACCACTTTGAACCATTGGCTTAACGGTGCCGTTGGCCAAAGCAACTACGTCATAGGTCCAGTGGGCGTTGAACGGTGAGCAGGCCTTAGTGGTAAATGCATGGCTGGCAGATGCTGCGATCAGGGTGATTTTTTCCTGAGAAGTCATGAACTTGGTCACCGCACCGGTCACCGAGCTGGCAACAGCGCCGTTGATTACATCGACCTGCTCCTCTTCGACCCACTTACGGGCGATAACCGAGCCTACGTCGGGCTTGTTCTGGTCATCGGCGAAGACTACTTCGATCTTCTTGCCCAGTACTGTGCCACCAAAGTCTTCAACAGCCATCTTAACGGCTTCGACGCTGCCTTGACCGCTGATGTCGGCGTAAACGCCGCTCATGTCGCCCAGCACGCCGATCTTCAGTTTGTCATCGGATAGACTGGCTTGAGCGGCGCCTGTTGCGGCGATTAGGGCGGTAGCCAGTAGCGTTTTACGCATCACGTTCATTGTGTTCTCCAGATTTATTGTTGTTTTGCTTTATTAAGGACTGCGTTATTAATCGTGCGTTTTTAGGTCGTGCT
>JBFFKD010000036.1:0-11689 GCA_041555595.1 Motiliproteus sp. | reverse complement strand
TCATGTTCGATACCCGTCAACTAAAAACAAAATTGGTATTGGATCAGCTCGCCGAACTTATTCGGCGGCGCCAACCTGCCCATCAGGTCGATGCGCTGGTCGCTTTTGCCAATGACTACCTCGCCGACAGGCTAACCGAATCGCTAACTGATTCAGAGCTAGACGACCTCTATAAGACGCTGCTGAGCTGCTGGCGCTTTGTCGAACGCCAACAGGCTTGCCGGGTTAAAACGCCGCAATGGGAACAGTCGCTAGGCGATGGTGCACAGGCCTACCAGGGCGCGTTTCCCAGCGCCTACCGCGATCATTTCTCAACCACTACCGCGCAGAAAGATATCGATCTATTGGAGCAACTCAGTGGTCCGGATGCGATTAGCTGTGGTTTCTCGGACGCGACCGATCACACGCCAGGACGATTACATTTCAAGCTGTATACCACCCAAGATTCTCTGGTGCTGTCCGACGTGGTCCCGATTTTGGAAAATCTGGGGATGAAAGTGGTCGGCGAGCACCCCTACGCGATCAATCGAGCCGATGGAAAAAGTTTCTGGATCCATGACTACACTCTGGCGTTCCACGATCAAGACTACGACTACCTACAGAACCCCTCTTCGTTAGCGTTAGATGCTGAAAAATTACACCAGCTATTTCAGCAAGCGTTTATCAGCACTTGGCACAATCAAGCGGAAAACGATCCCTTTAACAAGCTGGTGATGAAGGCTGGGCTGGGCTGGCGCGAAGTGGCTATGCTGCGCGCCTACGCCCGCTATTTTCGCCAGAGTCGGTTTGGTTTCAGTCAGCCATTTATTGCCGAATCACTGTCCCAGCAGATCGCCATTACCCGCATGCTGGTGGCGCTGTTTCAGATTCGCTTCGACCCGGTTGAGCCGCAAGATGCCACCGCTACTCGCGCCCTGGAGGCGGCTATCCGCGAGGCACTCGAGGCAGTGGAAAGTCTCGACGAGGATAAAATCCTCAATCGCTATCTAGAGCTGATCAACGCCACCCTGCGCACCAACTTTTACCAGCGCGGAAACGATAGTGAGTTTAAAGCCTATTTCGCCTTCAAACTGGACCCTGAGGCGATCAGTGACCTGCCCCTGCCCCGACCCAAATACGAAGTGTTTATCTATTCACCGCGAGTCGAAGGGGTTCATTTAAGAGCCGGTAAAGTGGCGCGCGGCGGGCTGCGTTGGTCCGACCGAATGGAAGACTATCGCACCGAAGTCTTGGGGCTGGTTAAAGCGCAACAAGTTAAAAATTCAGTGATCGTGCCGATGGGTGCCAAAGGTTGTTTTATCGCCAAACAGTTACCCACCAATGGTGATCGTGAGCAGATTCAGGCAGAGGGGATTGCATGCTACCAGACCTATATCCGCGGCCTTCTCGATATCACCGACAACCTTGTCAACGGTGAAACTGTACCGCCTCGTGAGGTTGTTGTTCACGACTCTGAAGACCCTTATCTGGTGGTCGCGGCCGACAAAGGCACCGCTACCTTCTCTGATATCGCCAACACGATCGCCGAGGAGTACGGTTTCTGGCTTGGCGACGCGTTCGCATCGGGAGGCAGTGAAGGCTACGACCACAAGAAAATGGGCATCACCGCCCGAGGTGCGTGGGAGTCGGTCAAACGCCATTTCCGTGAGCGAGATCTGAACACCCAGACGCACTCTTTCACGGTTGTTGGCATCGGCGATATGGCGGGCGATGTGTTTGGTAACGGCATGCTGCTATCCGAATCGATCCAGTTGGTGGCTGCCTTCAACCATCAACATATCTTTATCGATCCTAACCCTGATTGTGCAACCAGCTTTGCCGAGCGCAAACGGCTGTTCGAACTGCCGCGCTCCAACTGGAGCGACTACGCCAGCGAACTTGTCTCCCAAGGTGGTGGCATTTTTTCACGTCGTGCCAAGTCGATCACCCTGACAGCCGAGATAAAGCACCGTTTTGCCATCGATGCGGACAGGTTGGCGCCCGATGCATTGATCAATGCTTTACTCAAATCCCCCGTGGATATGCTCTGGAATGGCGGTATCGGCACCTACGTCAAAGCTAGCAACGAGGACCACAGCGATGTCGGTGACAAGAGCAACGACAGCCTGCGCGTCAACGGCAACGAACTGCGTTGCGAAGTGCTCGGCGAGGGTGGCAACCTCGGCTTCACCCAGTTAGGCCGGATCGAATTTGGCCTTCAGGGCGGCGCCTCCAATACCGACTTTATCGATAATGCCGGTGGCGTCGACTGCTCCGATCACGAGGTCAATATCAAGATCCTACTGAACGAGCAGGTGGCGCAAGGCACCATCACGCTGGCGCAACGCAATCAATTGCTGCGCCAGATGACCGATCAGGTCGCCGAGTTGGTGTTGAAAAACAACTACCGTCAGGTCCAGGCTCTGAGTATCGCCGAGATCCATGCGCGCAAGTCGATCGACGAATATATCCATCTGATCGACAGCATGGAGGCCTGCGGCAAACTCAATCGCGAACTGGAGTTTTTGCCGAGCCGTCAGCAACTGCTCGAGCGGCGTGAACTTGGCGACGGCCTGACCCGACCTGAGTTGTCGGTGCTGATCAGCTATACCAAGATCGAGCTCAAACAGGCGCTGATTAACGCCTGGATCACCGACGATCCCTACCTGGCTCGCGAGATGGACCGCGCCTTCCCGGGCAAATTGCTCGAGACCTTCCCCGACGCGGTGCGCGATCACCGCTTACGCCGGGAGATCACCGCGACCCAGATCGCAAACGACCTGGTCAACCGGATGGGCATCACCTATGTGCACCATCTGCGCCAGGCCACCGGTGCTGATCACGCCCAGATCGCGGCGGCCTACTTGATCGCCCGCGAAGTCTACGGCATCGACGCCCGCTGGAACGCCATCGAGGCGCTCGACTATCAGGTGCCCGCTGAGATCCAGCGGGCGATGATGAAAGAGTTGATCCAGCTGCAAACCCGAGCCAGCTGGTGGTTGCTACGCCGACGCCGTAATGACCTGGATATTCGCGCCTGCATCGACGCCTACCAGCACGGTATCGAACAAACTGTCTCTACGCTGGAGCGGTTGCAGCAGAGCATCCCGTCGCAGGATCGTTGGCAGGCCAAATATCAGCACTACACCGAGATGGGGGTGCCTGAGGAGCTATCGGCCTATACCGCAGCCAGCGAAGGGCTTTACTGGCTGCTCGATATCATCGAAGTAGCGGCGGAGCTGAAACGTGAGGTAAGTGAAGTATCGCCTCTCTATTTTACGCTCGGAGAACACCTCAACCTGCCCTGGTTGGACCGCCAGATAAGAACCTATCAGGCCACTACCCATTGGCAGGCGCTGGCCCGCAATAGCTACCGTGACGATCTCGATGCCCAGCAGCGGGCGCTGACGATCAGTGCCCTACGGGGCGCTGATCCGGGCCATCCTCCACAGGCGGCCATCGATGCGTGGTTGGAAAAGCACAGCGGTTTTATCAATCGCTGGCAGTCGGTATTGTCCGACATGCAGAGCAGCCCAAGTGTCGACTGCGCCATCTTCACGGTGGCCATTAGCGTACTGTTTGAATTGGCCTAATTGATAACCTGAGCGGCTGGGGGGGCACGCTCCAGCCAGGGTATCTACGAGGTATTCGATGGAGTTTGATCTGCCATCCGCGTCATTCGTAATCCAGCTCTCGGCCATCGACCAAGAATCGCACCCGATAACGCAAGGGACCCGTACAACAGGGGCTACCAAAGCTTCCCAGCCCCCATGGTTAGGCGTCCAACGATACCTGCTATCAATAAAAACCTACCCTCGTCCCGTCGCAATAATGAACAACCTGCTTGGTGTTAGATGTTCTGACCATGATGAGACTAACAAGCAATACAACCAGAATCCGGACGCCGCACCGGAGACACTTTCTCCTAACGGAGAATCGTTTTTGGCAACCTGGAACTCAGGCTCGTTAACCGACCACGGATGCTGGAACTGCAACAGCAGATATGTAACCTCGCATCCAAGTATTGATTCCTAGCCGATGCTTCTCCTCAACAAAAATCCCAATGGAGTCTCTATGTTAGAAAGCCATGATCTTAAAATTAATTCACAAATGCCTATCGAGCGATTACTGAAATCCAAAGCCTATATCGGCGGCTTATGGATCAATTCCCAGACTCAGGTGAGCGTTCGTGACCCCCACACCAATGCTGGATTGGCCCGAGTGGCAATACTCGATGAACACGAGCAACGCCAAGCATTAGAACGGGCTCATCGGGGATGGCAGGTACTATTGCCCGAACAACGCCAGTCGGCCCTTTCTGCCTGGTTAGAACTGATCGGCAACTGCCAGAACGCCCTGGCCTTGATCCAGTCTTCTGAACTGGGATGTTGCTGGGATACAGCTCGGGCAGAGATGACAACTGTGCTATCGAATATCCAGCACAGACTGGTCCATATTAACAGCCTCGACCGACCCTGCACGAAGCCGGTTTTGACGATTGACGGTTGTCCGCAGTCACCTCTGAGTTCTATCATCGACCAGGCCGTGCCGGCTATGATCGCGGGTAGCGCGGTTGTTGTCAGGCCACCACGTCAAACTCCTCTGGGCACGCTCGCTCTGGCGGCCATCGCCGAACAGGCGAACCTTCCTTCCGGCGCTTTTAATGTCGTACCTTTTTAGTATTTATTATATTAGCTATAAGCAAATGAACTGAGATGCACCGGAATGTTCTAGCCCCTCTATAATTTCCGGTTTGGGTGCAAGAGCTGAAGTCGGATGACCTCTGAATAACTTTCCACCCTCTGACAATGATGTCGACCACGCCCATCAGCTGGTTGAATGTTGTTCATGCGACGATCCATTGAGAACAGACGCAACAGCAGTCTGAATAGAGCGGTGCTGGTGCCGCAGTTAACTCATAGATACTCTTTTAAATGGCTACAAAAACTCTTATCTTTTTATTTTGTTGATTATTAATGGTTATTTATAATAAATCAGGCATCCCAGGGTGCCGCTTTATATGTCGGGTTTTGTTTGTTGATATCAGACTTTAAACCGACCGACCTCCTGCTGTAACTCGCTCGCCAGTTGTGCCAACGCGTTGCTGGCCGTGCTGCTTTGATCAGCGTTGCTGGACGTCCGCTCTGAAAGCTCACTGATATGGGTGACGTTGCGGTTGATATCCTCGGTGACTGCGTTTTGCTCTTCGGCGGCGCTGGCAATGTGGATATTCATCTCGCTGATCTGACCCACTGCGCTAGTAATCGTGTCTAACGATCCTCCCGCCTCTGAGGCTTTCTCGACGCTGACCTGCGCTTTCTCCTGACCTTTAACCATTACATTGACCGCGTTGTGGCTGGCCGTTTGGAGTTTCTCGATCATCGCCTGAATCTCCTCGGTCGAGGATTGCGTGCGGCTGGCCAGGGTGCGTACTTCGTCTGCAACGACCGCAAAGCCACGGCCCTGCTCGCCGGCGCGTGCGGCCTCGATGGCCGCATTGAGTGCGAGTAGATTAGTTTGGTCGGCGATGTTCTTGATCACATCGAGTACCCCGCCGATGTTCTCGCTGTCGGTTTCGACCTCTCGGATAACCTGTACGGCGTTATCGATATCGCTGGCCAGGTCCTTGATCGCATCGATGGTGCTATCGACGACTTGCTGTCCCTGTTTGGCACTGCTATCGGCGGTTTGGGCCGCAGTCGCTGCATCGGTAGCGCTACGGGCGACTTCTTGCACTGTCGCTGCCATCTGGTTGACCGCCGTGGCGACCTGATCGATCGCCGAGTGCTGCTCGCTGATGGTTGAGGTGGTTTCAACGGTGATCGCTGACTGCTCCTCGGCGGCAGCCGATACCTGTGAAGTGGTTGCTGCGACCTGAGTGATCAGCTGCTGCAGGTTGCCGAGGAAGCTATCGATGGCGTTGCCCAGTTGTCCCAGTTCGTCCGTTTGCTGCAGGTTTAGACGCGTTGTTAGGTCGCCATCGCCCTGTGATAGGTCGTCGACTTTCTGTTGCATCTGATGCAGTGGGCGGGTGATCAGGCCAGGAAAGAACAGTGCCAAAATGGCACAAATGGATAATCCAGCCACCAGCGAGGTTATCTGTATGGTGGTAGCTAGGGCCGTGGCTGCGTCGGCTTGCTCAACCTCTTGCTCGGAGTGGTGTTCTACGATCTCCGTGAGTTGATTGATCAGTTCGCGCGCGGTATCAAACTGGGTGGCGCCAACACCAAAACTTAGCTCGATCGCTGTCATTCGACCCTGGCGGCCATTGTTCGAACGCTCGTGTTCAATCTGCTGGGTGGTTTTGGTCCAGGCCGCGTAGGCCGTTTTGAACTGCTCGGTCAGTGCCTTGGTTTGATCGGAATCCGTTAGTTGGCCGAACTTGGTGACCCGCTCGAGTGCTTGATCGATGTTTTCATCGTGTTGAGCCTGCAGGGCTTTATAGTCGTCAGAGCCCTCCTTGACAAAGATAAAGCTGCGCTCGGCCACCTGTGCTTGGTACATATCACGGTCGGCCTGTAGCAGCAGGTTCAGCTCCGGCATGAACTCGTGACCGATCTTATCAACACTTTTATCCAAGGCGGTGCTGCTGGAGATACTCAGACTGGCGGTGATGGTCATTACCACGGCGATCAGGCCGATCGGTAGAATTAGCTTGAATCGGAACGATAGATTGTTGAATGCATTCATAGCTTTTCCTTAGTCGAAGACCCAGAACAGCACGCGGTGGCTGTTCTGGGATTGGTAACAGGGTTCAGATATGATGCTAGGCGTTATTCGCCCAGTTCATCCAGATTGATACCGATGGTGATCGCCCCGATCGCTTTGCCAGCGTCCATCACCGGTACCGAAACCTGTACCAGATAGGCTTGGGCACTCTCGTCAAACTCAACGTCACCGACATGAACCGCTCCGGTGCCATCTTTGAACGATTGCTGCCATTTTGCCTCATCGCCCTGCCAGTAATCCGAGGTCTTGCTGGTCATGGCGACGTTGGCGCCCTGATTATCCATCAAAAACAGCTCGATAAAGTAGGGTTGAGAGGACTCGAATGTAGCCATCTCTTTGGCAGCGGCACTACTGAGCAGACCGTCCATAAAGGCATCGGTACCGGCCACTTTACGCCAGTCGGCATCACGCTGCTTGATGGTGTCGAGGCTCAACCCTTGGCCGTTTTGCGCCTTAACGGCGGCGATCAGGGTAGCGTTATTGCCGAGTGCTTCGAGTTGAGGGGTGATTTTCTTAACCGAAGCGGGGGCTTCTTCGGCTTGGCTGAGAGGAGACAGAATCAAGGTTAGCAGGGTACAGATACTAATAATCAGTTTCATATCGAGACTCCGGAAGGTCGGGTTTCGCAGTCTCCTTACCGCTGATTTTGGGTCCTACACAAGGTTAGCCTAGATTAGACAGAGTGGTATGGGTTATTAATTGATTTAAGTCAACAAGATACTGTTTAATGGCTGGGGTTGGGTTGTTCTGAGCGAATATAATCTCTGTTCAACCTGGCGCCATCGCTGACTTTTATGTCGTTGTGACCCTGACCGGTGGTGAGCCGCGTGCCGTATTATCGATACAGTCGCAGCTGGATTAGCGAGGTATCGATCCATTCAACGATTTGACGGTAGCTGCTGCTATCCAGATTTTGGTAGTGCTGCTGAAATTGTGTTTCGGTCAGTCCCTCGGGCAGGTTTTCGATCGAAATCATCAGGTCGGGTTCTCGCAGCGGCACATTCAGGCGTTGCAGCAGTTGATTGGCTTGCTCAGGATCACGACTGATCCGTTGGGCGAATAGGGTGCCGGCGCGGTCGGCGGCTAAGTCAGCAAAACTAAAACCACTGCCACCCTCGCCGCTGTCCAGCAACTCCTTGAACTCACCAATCGCCTGACTGAAACCGGCATCGGCCAGCACCTGCAGCGCTGCCGAGACGATAAAGTGCTGACGCAGATCGACGCGACCGCGCAGCAGGGTTCGGTAATGCGGCGGCTGTTGCCGTTGCTGCTCGGTCAGAATGGGCCCGGTGATCTGCTCGAACCGACTACTGCCCAAATACAGCGCCAACGCCATGATCGCGGCTCGGGCGTGCAGATGGGTCTGCTCCGGTCCGGACTGGAGGCTGGCCTGGCGCAATAACGGAGCGATGAAATAGGTGGCTGAGACCCACTGCTTGGGGTCTAGCAGGGCCGCCTGCTGTTGTAATTGGCTGTAATATTGGCCGATCCAGAGGCGATTCAAGCCCGCTGACGAACCGCTGAAGACCTGAATCTGATCCAGCATCCTGGCCAGTTGTCGACTGGAGTCGGCTGGAGGATCGATAAGCAAGGTTAGCTGTTCGTTGGTGATGGCACTTAGCCGTGCGGTCTGCAGTAACGTCAGGCTCTGCTCTTGGCCGAACAGCATTTGGGTTAACAGCGGTAGCAGCCGTCGCAGCATCCCCTCCGGCACAATCAGTTCACCCAACAGCAGTTGGTCCAGTCGTAGTTGCTGGGTCGACACCGGCAGTCGCAGCTGTAGCGACAGGTAGCTGCCAAAGGGGTTGTCGGGGAGCCTGACCGATCCGCTCCAGGTCAGCCCTTGCTGCGTCAGATCAAACCGGCTGAGCAGACGCGGGTAGGCGCGTGCCAACATCGCCGCCAAGGCGTCCAGCTCGGCTTGGCTGACGCTGATATGGGTTTGACGGGGTGGCTGCGAGAAGGCCTGCATGGTGCGTTTGGCTAACGCTTTGACCTGATAGGCCTGTTGTGAACTCAGCGCTGGCGGGGCACTGATCCAGGCGTCATCGCTGATCGTTGTCTTGAACAGCCATAGCAGGGCTAGCAGCAAGACCAGCAGCAAAGTAACAGCCAGGCTTGCGGACCATACCAGCAATCGGCGCAGGGCTCTCAGGGTTCGATCCTCGGCTGGAGCTTAGGGTGACTCCTCTAGCGCTATCTGCGCCAAGGTGCATGTAGCGTTTATAAGCTCTGGCTCGGCCGCTGGCAACCTCTATGCGCTAGCGAAATAGTCGTGGTTACAGCGCCTCGGTCAGCAATTGTTTGATCTCTGGGACACAGGAACCGCAGTTGGTACCGGCTTTCAGGGCGCAGCCGACCGCTTCGACCGAGTCGAGGCCTTGTGCTGAAACTGCCTCGGTGATGGTGTTGCGGCCGACCCCGAAACAGGCGCAGAGCACCGGTCCGGCATTGGCCGACCCCGACGGTGGGCTGCCACTGAGCAGGCTGCGGCGCTCGCTGTCATCGAGTTGCGGCCGGTTGAACAGGCTACCCAGCCAATCGCGTTCGGGCAGTTGCTGCGTGGCACTGATCAGCAGTATCGCCTGCAGTCGCTCCCCTTTGATCAGTGCGGTTCGATAGACGCCCTGAGCCGGATCGCTGTATTCGAGCCACTCGCCGTCAGCTGCCCCTGGTTGGTCGCTCTCGATCCAACGTCTGGCCTGTTGCTGCCAATCGTCTACTGCCAGGCTATCGGCCAGTTCATAGCGCTGGAACCCGTCCCCCTGTGCTCTGACACGGTACTCGGTGGCGGGCGATAGTGCTTCTCGGCTGAGCAGAAAACCGTGCCAACTCGGCTGCAGCGGCTCGATCCGGACCGGGGTCTGCTTGCTTTCGGGCTGGCCGGACAGCGGGTCGACCACCGGGTTGATCAGGGCTCCCATCCGTCCGAGGGTAGCGAATTGGCCGCTCCAGTGCATCGGTACGAATAGCTGGCCGGGGTTGATACTATCGGTGACCCGCACCCGCGCCAGCATCGTGCCCCAGCGGCTCGATAGCCGGGCGATGCTACCCTCATCAAGTTGCTGCTGTTGGGCCTCAAGCGGGTGGATCTCGACCAAGGGTTCGGGCCGGTGCGAGCTGAGTCGGGGGCTCAGGCCGGTTCGGGTCATGGTATGCCACTGGTCGCGAATGCGTCCGGTGTTGAGCACCAGCGGATATTCGGCATCGGGGCGATTGAAGGGTAAGCGTGGTTCGATGGCAATGAAGTTGGCTTTGCCGCTGGCGGTGAAGAAGGCAGCGTCGCCGAACAGTCGGTCGGTACCTTGATAGCGGGTTATTGGATCGATCCCTCGATCGGGGTCCGGGCTGTCGGCATTGAGCACCGGCCATTGAACCGGTTGCAGGGCATCGTAGCCGTCGGCATCGAGCTGGCTCAGTCCGGTCAGGTTGAAGTCGCGGACAATACCGCCGGCGTGGTTTTCAAACGCCGACAGCTGGGCGTGTTCGCGGAAGATCTGCCAGGGGGCTTGATAATTAAATGCGTCGCTAAAGCCGAGCCGTTGGCCGATCTGGCTCAGCATCCACCAATCGGGCTTGGCTTCTCCGCTGGCCGGCAGCAGCGCCCGTTGACGTGAGATGCAGCGCTCAGCATTGGTGACGGTGCCGTCGCGCTCACCCCAGCCGGTGGCCGGTAATCGGATATGGGCCAGTTCCAAGGTGTCGGTCTGTGCCATGCAATCGGATACCATCACCAGCGGGCATTGCTTCAGGGCTGCTTTGACCCGATCGGCGTCGGGCAGGCTGTCGACCGGGTTGGTGGCGATGATCCAGACCGCTTTGACCTGGCCGGATTCGACCGCGCGGAACAGATCGACCGCCTTGAGGCCGGGTTTGTCGGCGATCTTGTCGCTGCCCCAGAACCGGCCGACCAGATCGCGGTGCTGTGGGGTGTCCAGCTCCAGATGCGCGGCCAGTTGATTGGCCAGTCCGCCAACTTCACGACCGCCCATGGCGTTGGGTTGGCCGGTGAGAGAGAACGGTCCCATCCCCGGCTTGCCAATCCGGCCGGTGGCCAGATGCAGGTTGATGATGGCGTTGACCTTGTCGGTACCGCTGGAGGATTGGTTGATCCCCTGGCTGAAGGCGGTGACAGTCTGTTGGGTGCTGGCGAACCAGCGGTAGAAGGTCTCGACCGCGCTGGGCTCTAGTTCGCAGATATGCGCCACGGTGGCGATATCGGGTGCGCTGCTGCGGGCTTGCTGCAGCGCGGCGTCGAAGTCCTCAGTGTGGTGGTCGATAAAGTCACGATCCAAGCCATCCTGATCGGTCAGATAAACCAGCAAACCGTTGAACAGGGTGGCGTCGGTGCCGGGTTTGAGCGGCAGGTGCAGGTCGGCCGGGTCGCAGCTGTCGGTGCGGCGTGGATCGATCACCACCAGCTTGTGGTTTGGATTAGCCGCCTTGGCGGTTTTGATGCGGCCAAACAGAATCGGGTGACACCAGGCCATGTTGGAGCCAGTCACCACCACCAACTCGGCCTGATCCAGATCGGCGTAGCAGCCGGGCACGGTGTCGCTGCCGAAAGCGCGTTTGTGACCGGCCACCGCCGACGACATGCACAGGCGCGAGTTGGTATCGATATTGGCCGAGCCGATAAAGCCCTTGATCAGCTTGTTGGCGACGTAATAATCTTCGGTCAGCAGCTGGCCCGAGCAGTAGATCGCAAACGCATCGGGGCCGTGCTGGTCGATGATGGCGCGGATCTGGCTGGCGGCCGCATCGAGCGCGCTGTCCCAGCTGACCCGCTGGCCGTTCAGTTCGGGGTAGAGCAGACGGGCGTTAAGATCGAGCGTCTCGATCAGGTTGCTGCCCTTGGCGCAGAGTTTGCCCTGGTTGGTTGGATGCTGAGGGTCGCCGGCGATGGCGCTGACCTCGCCGCTGCTGATCTCGGCGTCTACTCCGCAACCGGTACCGCAATAGGGACAGGTGGTCTTGATAC
>JBFFKD010000035.1:0-11856 GCA_041555595.1 Motiliproteus sp. | reverse complement strand
GCTGGAGGGTAATTACTGCGTTTGAAGCGGAGGGGGGCTTCTGCGGGTTCGATAATTCAGACCAGTGGAGTTCTATAACTTTTATCGTTACGAATCAGTTGTTCTTTTTTTAAACAAAAAGTGACCCTGCTCAGTCGCCCGCCTTCTATCTTCAACGGATGTCCAATATAATCACCGCTCTTAATAGGAGCCTGATTATGACAAGCAATAGTGCAACTTCGGTCAACGATGCCGTCACAGTTGAAAGTCGACATACTCATCTCGAAGACTTGTTCGCATTGATTTCCGGTACCGCTTTCGTTGCACTGGGTGTGTTTCTGTTCAACCAACAGGGACTGCTGACCGGCGGCACAGCCGGGATCGCGTTATTGCTGACCCATGTCACTGAGTTGAGCTTTGGTCAGATCTTCTTTGTCATCAACTTGCCGTTCTATTGGCTGGCCTGGAAGCAGATGGGCTGGCGCTTCTGTCTCAACACCTTTATATCGGTCTTTACTGTCTCCTTTATGGTCGATAACGCTCATCTTGTGATCGCACTGGAACGTATCGATACCTTTACTGCAGCGCTTCTGGGTGGTTTTTTGATGGGAATGGGTATGCTGATCCTATTTCGGCATAAGTCGAGTCTGGGTGGGCTAGGAATCATGGCGCTGTTTCTGCAATCGCGTTACGGTATCCGCGCGGGTAAATTCCAGATGGGGGTCGATTGCATGATTGTGCTCTGTTCGTTCTTTATCGTCAGCTGGCAGCTGTTGTTGCTGTCGATCGCCGGTGCAATCGCGTTGAATATGGTGATTACCCTTAACCATAAACCGGGCCGTTATCAGATCACTTAGAGTCAATATAGGCCATACTATTGTTGCTCAGATGGCTGCGCTGACGTATAACAGCAAGTCATTGAATTAATGGTTAAGTTACAATATTGGTAGGGCTTTATGGCGTTAGATAAAGATCTGTTTGAGCGTAACCGGGAGTGGGCTGATAAGATCAAGCAGGAAGACCCCTTCTTCTTCAAACGCTTATCCGAGCAGCAATCCCCTGAAATTCTTTGGATCGGCTGTTCCGATAGTCGTGTTCCGGCCAATCAACTGTTGCGCCTGGCACCCGGCGAGGTATTTGTGCATCGAAACATCGCTAACGTGGTGGTGCATACCGATCTCAACTGTTTGTCGGTGATTCAGTATGCGGTCGAAGTTCTCAAGGTTAAACATATCGTCGTCTGTGGCCATTACGGTTGCGGTGGTGTTCAAGCCGCTCTGGGTAATACCGAGTTTGGTTTGATCGATAACTGGCTGCGGCATATTAAGGATGTCTACCGTTATCACCAGCAGCAACTGGACCAGTGTGACAATGACAAAGATAAACTTAACCTGCTGTGTGAACTCAATGTGATCGAGCAGGTGGCCAATGTTTGCTATACCACCATCGTACAGAATGCCTGGAAAGCCGGACAGGAGCTGACCGTACAGGGCTGGATCTACAGCATCGAGAATGGCATTCTCAAAGACTTATCGGTAGCCGTCACCAATCCTGATGAGATCTCCGACACCCATCGTATGCGTTGATGGAGGGGAGCTAGCTGCCGGTGTGTTCGTCTATCCGTGAATGAGTAGAGGATTTGGCATGCAGCGGTATCAAGGCAGTTGCCACTGTGGTTCGGTAAAATTCAGTTTTGAGGCCGAGCAGATCGTTAGCGCCTTGCGCTGCAACTGCTCGATCTGTCAGCGCAAAGGCGCTCAGATGTCGACGTTTGTGTTGGCGCCAGAACAACTTAAAATTGAGGCTCAAGCGGGTAGTCTGGGGCTGTATCAATTTGGTAGCCAGATCGCAAAGCATCACTTCTGCAGAAATTGCGGCATTTACACCTTCCATGAAACCGTCCGCGCTCCCGGACATTACCGGATTAATCTGGGCTGTATCCTGGATCTTGATGCCAGTATCCTGCCGACCGAACTGTTTGATGGACGCAACCTGATTTAGTCTTTTAAAATCGCAACAAGAAACCAATAAACGTTGCTAAATCATATGTTTTCGGTTATTTCGGTAGTTATATAAATCATTAATGGAGTAGGGGCGTGGCGAAAGGACTTCACGAGCATCAACAACGGCATCAAGGGCTGAGTATGTTCGGCAAGGACCTGACTCGTCGATCGGGTTCAAGTTGCGAACTGTGTGAGGCTAGCGGTTTTAAACTCGAAATCCACGTGGTGCCGCCGGTACCGGTCGATCCTGATTATGACCACTGCGCCTTTTTGTGTCAGAGCTGCATCGAGCAACTTGAATACCCCAAACGCCGTGATCCCGACTATTGGCACTTTTTGTCGCTCAAAGTCTGGCATGAAGTGCCTGCGGTACAGGTACTGGCAGTATGGATGTGTCGCCAGTTGGCCCCTGATACCCCTTGGGCCGCAGAGTTGCTGGAGCAGCTCTATTTAGCGCCTGAAGTAGAGGCCTGGCTGGAACGTCTGGAACAGGAGAGGTGACGCCGATCCCCCCGCAATCTAAGACTATCAGCGGCCTGTCGTTATCCCAACTACAGACCAAACAGTTCTGGATTTTCGATCTAGACGGCACTCTGACCCAGCCGTTACATGATTTCCCTGCCATCCGGCTGGAGCTGGGGGTTCCCAGCGATGTCGGTATTCTGGAGCACCTTCAGGCTCAATCCGAGCCGCTTCGTTCACAACTTAACAGCCGCTTGATCGAGATCGAAATCGACGTGGCTGAGCGCTCCGAACCCATGCCGTTTGCCCAGTTGCTGATTCAGACGCTGTTCGAACGCGGTAAGAAACTGGCTATCTTGACCCGTAATCGTCGAGATTGTGTTGATATCGTGTTGCACCGATTGCAGTTGCAACACTGTTTTGACGCTGACCGTATCATCGCCTCAGAGTGTGCAGAACCCAAACCGTCACCGGCCGGTATCGAGCAACTGCTCGACGGCTGGAACTGTTGCCGCAGTGATTGTGTGATGGTCGGGGATTATCTGTACGACCTGCAGGCAGGGCGGGCCGCATCAATCGATACGGTGCATTTCAACCCTGAGGCTGGACCACGCTGGCCGCAGCAGACCGATCTGGAACTGGCCAGTTTTGAGCCTTTGCTGGCTCTGTTGTGTCAGTAGTCCGTACCCACCGTCTCGCTCATCAGCCAAACCGTTAGTAAAAACCTAGCCTCTTACGGGAGTCGGTGAACCGAATACCCCTGTTGTTGCAGTATTTGTTGGATGCCACCCTGCGAGCTAAAGTGGGCAGCTCCGACGGCAAAGAAATGTTGTTGATTGGGATGCTGACGCAATTGTTGGTCAATCTGCTGCGCCATTCGTTGGTTACGCTCGGTCAGCAGCAGGCGAATCAACTTTCGATGCAGCGATTGCTGGAGCGGCATCTGCTGGACCATCAACTGGTTGAATTGATCGGGATCGCCACTACGGTACGCCTGATACGTCGGATTCATCCACGAATGCTGTTGCGTTTGACTCTGTTCCATCGCCGTCAGAGTGGCATCGAGCATCTGCATCTGCTCCTCGAAATCAAACTGCTCGAATAACTGCATCTGTTGTTGCGGCGTCTCCAAGGCGCCGGTGAACTTACCCGAAGCCACGGCGCGTTGGTAAAGGCTCAGGTCCATTGCCGGTAACTGGCCGTAGCGTAGCTGATCCTCCAGCAACGCCAATGCAACGGTAAGCGCCCAAGGTTTAAATCGGTCAAATAACGCCAGATTCAAACCGGGGGCGATGCCGTTTAATACTTGATTGATGCGTTGCTGGCGTTGACCGCTGAGCTGCTGCGACAGTGTCTGATCCGGTTCGAGCTGCAGTAACTTGCTAGTCGAGGTGAGGGTGGCTGAGTCCAATACCAGTTCACCGTAGAACCGATCGGCTTTGGCGAAGGCGAGCTCTACCGAGGCTGGCAGTTGGTTGAGCTCGGGATGACCGCTATGGATGGTTCCAAACAGATAGCTGGGCTGCGAACCGCTGTCGATCTGCCATAGGAAGGGATGACCCTCGGTAGCCTGAGCCGATGGTTGTAGTAACAGGGTGGTCGACATTACCAGCAACAGAATCAGAGCCGGCATGTTGGGTCTGGATTGGCTTGGGTTTGAATAGCAAGAGATCATAGTCGGGCTCGAATCATAAGCGGTTGGTTAGGGTAAAGATGCTCAGTTTTGTTGGCCAGGATCGGTGCTCTGTAGGGCCACTGACATTCAGGGGCTATTTAAACCGGCGCTGCAGTTCTGTCTCGGCCAGGATCCGGGTTGAAACCTCCTCGATTGATAGCCGGCTGACATCAAGGATCGGAACCCGGTTTAGCATTAACATGGCCGCTGCATCGTCAACCTCCCGATGACACTGCTGGAGTGAAGCGTAGCTGCTGTTGGGGCGACGTTGCTGGCGGATATCGGCTAGCAGGTCGGCATCGATGGTCAGCCCGAACAGTTTGTGCCGGTAGGGTTTGAGCGTGCTGGGCAAACGGGTCTCATCGATATCGTCGGCGGTCAGAGGGTAGTTGGCGGCACGGATACCAAACTGTAATGCCAGGTAAAGGCTGGTGGGTGTCTTGCCGGTACGTGATACACCGGTCAGGATAATATCGGCACGGTCATAATCACGCTGGCGCCCACCATCATCGTTCTCCAGTGCAAAGCTGACGGCGTCGACCCGCAACCGATACATGTCGCCGCTGTCATTACTGCGCGACTCTCCGGGACTGTTGGCAGGGACTTGCTTTAACTCCTGCGCCAGCGGCTCCATAAAGGCCTCGAATACATCGACCTGAAAGCCTTTACAGCGCTGCAGCTGTTGCCGTATCTGCTGATCGGCGATGGTATAAAACACCAGCGGCGGTTGTTGATCGAGCAGTGCTTGCTGGTTGATCTGCTGCACCGCTTGTTCGGCTTTGGCAGGGGTGTCGATATAGGGCAAGGTGATCCGCTCAAACTGGATCGACTTGAACTGCGCCAGCAAGCTACGACCCAGGCCCACAGCGGTAATACCGGTGCCGTCAGAAATATAAAAAACTGTGCGCTGGTGCATAAGTTCGGCTTATCCCTAATATTGATCGTGCTAAGACGGCTCTATAATACGTACTTTTAACGCACGGATTGATAGCACAGTTTCACATTTGTGAATAACTTTTAGCCACCACTCAACACCTAATGAGGCTCGCCACATTTTGAACCGTTATATCGTCAGCTTTGATCAACTTCGAAGTCAGGATCAGCCACTGGTTGGTGCTAAGTATGCTTTGTTGGGCGAAATGATAGGCCAGTTGGATGATCCTCGCGTACAGGTGCCAGCCGGTTTCGCCACCACAGCACAGGCGTACCGTGATTTTCTCAGTGCCAGTGAGCTACCGCAACGGGTCGAGCAGCGGCTAAAGGGGGTAGATGTTGAGGATATCGGTGCGCTGTCGCAAGCCGGTAGCGATATCCGCCAGTGGTTGCTGGACGCACCGTTACCGCAGCTACTGATCGATCAGATCACCCAAGCGTGGCAAACACTGGGGCTTGATGATGCATTGTCGGTCGCGGTTCGGGCGTCGGCGGTGGCCGAAGATCTGCCTGATGCGTCCTTTTCAGGTCAGCAAGAAAGTTACCTTAATGTCCGTGGTTTGGAGGCAGTGTTCAGCGCTATCAAGCAGGTGTTTGCATCGCTGTTCAATGATCGAGCAATCGCCTATCGCGTTCATCGCAGTATCGGTCATCTAGAGGTGGTGTTATCGGCCGGAATTCAGCAGATGGTGCGCAGTGAAACGGGTTCCAGTGGGGTGATGCAGACCCGAGAGGGTAACACCGGTTTTGCTGGTCTCTTCGATATCTGTTCGGTGTTTGGTCTGGGCGAACCGGTGATTCAGGGGCGGGTCAATCCTGATGAATTTCATGTCAGCAAGCGGCTGTTGAGTCAGCAGCGGCCCGCCATTACCAGCCGTAGTCTGGGTAGTAAATCGATCAGGATGGTGCACGCCAGCAGCGACGATCCAGGTCAGAGCGTTATGACGGTCAACAATGATCCACACCAGCGCCGCCGCTTTAGTCTCAATGATCAACAGGTTACCGAGTTGGCTGGTGTGGGGGCTGTTATCGAAGCCTACTTTGGCCAACCGATGGAGATCGAATGGGCACTCGACGGAGACGATGGTCAGCTCTATGTACTGCAGGCGCGTAAGTTAACACCACTCAACAGCGATACCCAGGTGGTCGAGCGCTATCTGATCCGTGAACGGGGCACGGTGCTGTTAGAGGGCCGTAGTGTCGGCCAGCGGGTCGGTAGTGGTCGCGTTCGTATTGTTCGAGATCATGCCGACCTGGCAACGGTAGAGCCCGGCGATGTTCTGGTCACCGACATGACAGATCCCGAGTGGGAACCGGTGCTCCGGCGGCTATCGGCAATCATCACCGACCGTGGTGGCAGAACATGCCATGCCGCGATTATCGCCCGCGAACTGGGTATCCCTGCGATCGTCGGTTGCGGTGATGCAACCGATCGACTGCACGATGATCAGCTGGTCACGGTGTCATGCGCCGAAGGCGACAGTGGCCGCTGCTATCAAGGCCTGCTTGATTATGAGCATCATAGCTCGCGGGTCGATTCGATGCCGTCGTTGCCGTTCAAGGTGATGCTTAACGTCGCCAATCCTGATCGGGCTTTTAGTTTTGCCAACCTGCCTAACGATGGAATCGGTCTGGCGCGGTTGGAGTTCATCATCGCCCGGATGATTGGGGTCCACCCTAAAGCATTGCTGCACTTCGACGAGCAGCCAGCGGAGATCCGTCGCAGCATCGAATTGCGCAGTGCGGGATACCCGTCACCCAAACAGTTCTTTGTCGACAAACTGGTCGAGGGGATCGCCACGCTAGCGCTGGCTTGCGGCGACAAGCCGGTGATCGTGCGGCTGTCCGATTTCAAATCCAATGAGTACCGTAATCTGATCGGTGGTCGTCAGTACGAGCTTAATGAAGAGAATCCGATGATCGGCTTCCGGGGTGCCTCGCGCTATATGTCCGACTCGTTCCGTCAATGTTTTGAGCTTGAATGCGCTGCGATCCGCCAGGTTCGCCAGCAACTAGGTCTGACCAATGTCCAGATCATGGTGCCTTTTGTTCGGACTTTGGGTGAAGCGCGACAGGTGGTAGAGCTACTGGCAGCCAACGGTCTTGCGCGTGGCGATCAAGGGTTGCAGGTGATGATGATGTGTGAATTGCCCGCCAATGCTCTACTCGCGGATCAGTTTCTGCACTATTTTGATGGTTTTTCGATCGGCTCCAATGACCTGACTCAACTGACGCTGGGGCTTGATCGCGATTCGGGGGTTGTGGCACACCTGTTCGATGAGCGTAACGAGGCTGTTAAGGTGCTGTTGAAACTGGCGATCGAAGCCTGCCAGCGGGCGGGTAAGTATGTCGGTATCTGTGGACAGGCACCGTCTGATTACACCGATATGGCGCAGTGGCTGGTGGAGCAGGGGATCGATAGCCTCAGCCTCAACCCCGATTCGGTGCTCGATACCTGGTTTTATCTGGCTGAATCGCTGCCCGAACGTTAATGCCTCAATGCCGTCGAATATTTTAGCGTGATGCGGAAGGCGGTTGGACGTCGTCAAACAGGTCGAAATCAAGATCGGTACTGTCGATCCAGTCGGCAAACTGGTCGGCCGGTAACGGCTTGCTGAACAGGTAGCCCTGTCCCATCGGGCAGTGATGTTCGATCAGAAAGTCGAGCTGTTGCTGGGTTTCTATCCCCTCGGCGATCACATTGAGCCCTAGTCCCCGGGCCATCAGGATGATCGCTCGAATGATCGCCGCATCCTCGCGATCCTCCATCAAATCGCGGACGAAACTGCGGTCGATCTTGAGACTGTTGAGCGGAAACTGTTTCAGGTACTGCAGGTTGGAGTAGCCGGTGCCGAAATCGTCGATGCTGATCTCAACCCCGAGCGAGCGCAGCTTATCCATCACCTTGGCGGCAGCAGCACTGTCGTCAACCACCATGCTTTCGGTGATCTCCAGCTCCAGTGCGTCGGCGGGTAACCCCGTCTTTTGCAGGATACGACTGATATCGTCGACCAGGTCGGCTTTGGCAAATTGGCGCGCCGATAGGTTAACCGCGACTCGTAGGTGTGATAGTCCCTGCAGGTGCCAGGCTTGAGTTTGACGGCAGGCTTCCTCCAACACCCAGTTCCCCAGTTGCACGATCAGGCCGCACTCTTCGGCTACCGGAATAAAATGGTCGGGCATGATCATACCGCTGTCCGGGTGTATCCAACGTACCAGAGCCTCCATCCCGAGCACCCGGCGACTGTGCAGCTCCAGCTTGGGCTGGTAGTGCAGGCTGAATTGCTGTAGGTCGATGGCGGTACGGATCTGATTTTCGAGCATCAGCCTCGAACTGGCACGCTCTTGCAAGCTGGCTGTGAAGTAGTTGAACTGGTTGCGACCTTGTTCCTTGGCTTGGTACATCGCCATATCGGCATGCTGAATCAGGATGTCGGCTGCTTCGCCATCGTTGGGGTAGATCGCAATGCCGATACTGGCCCCCACATGCAGCTGTTGGCCAACCAAAGGGATGGGGGCTTGGATGCACTGTAACAGCCGTTCGACCAAAGAGGTCAGACTACCGATGTTGGTCAGTTCCGAGATGATGATGGTAAATTCATCACCGCCCAGTCGGGTGACGGTGTCATTCTCGCGTACCTCGTTGACCAAACGCTCGGCAATGACCTTGAGCAGTTGATCGCCAACGCTATGACCAAATGAGTCGTTGATATGTTTAAACCGGTCGAGATCGATAAACAGCAGGGCCAGCCGCTGCTGGTGGCGTCGGCACGCGGTGATCTCGTGCAGCAGACGATCGTGAAACAACGCCCGGTTGGGCAGGGTGGTGAGTGGATCGTAGTAGGCGATCCGCTCCAGCTCTTTTTCAGCCTGCTTGATGTTGCTGATATCGGCAAATACGCCGATATATTGGTGGCTACTGTCGTCGGGGTCACCGACACGGTTGATCGAGACCCAAGCCGGAAACAGCTCCCCTGCCTTCGTCCGATTCCATACCTCGCCTGTAAATCCTCCCTGCTGGTCGATCTGTTGCCACATCTGGCGGTAGAACTCCGCCTCATGGTGGTTGGAGCGGTACAGGCGGGGCGTTTGTCCGATCGCTTCTTGGCGGCTGTACCCCGTGATCTGGCTGAAGGCGCCGTTCACTTCGATGATGTTGGCGTTTGAGTCGGTGATAACAACGGCGTCGCTGGTATGATCGATCACCTGTTTGGCAAGTTCTAGCCGTTTTCTCAGTTCGGCCGGGTCGGTAATGTCTTGGAACAGGGTTAGCAACCGAGTGCCTTTGGGGGTGTGTATCTCCGATCGAAAACAGCTCCAGATCCGCTCATTACCCGAGTTATCGATAATGGAGACCTCTTGACCATGAGCGAGTGCCTGTGTCCGTATCAGGGTCAATACCGACAATGGGAGTTGCCCGCTCTCTCTTGGCTTGGTGCTGTCAGCGCCACTCGACACTCCGGCCATCTTGCGTAATGAACTATTGATGTCGCTGATCTCGCCGGTAGTCGGGTTGGAGATCGCAACACCGAGCGGGGATTGTTCGAATGCCTGGAAGAAGGTGGCCTGACTGAGCTGTTCCTTGGTTAACCGCTGGTTGCGATATCGGTTGGTCAGTATCGTCGCCAGTGCCAGCAATAGACAGCCCCCGATAATACCCCAACGATAGGGTGAGCTGGTTTGCCAGCCAGCGCTTGGCGTAGCGGCCATCAGCCAGGAACCATAGGGCAGAGTGACGGTTTGGGTCACCGCATCGGTAGCTGGACTAAACAGCTTTTTTTCACCTAGAAACAGATCGCCTTGAGCCCCTTTGCTGTCTTTGCCGCGGATCGCTAACTTGATCCTCAGGGCTGGGTTGTCGAGACCGGAGTTTTGAAACAGTTTGTCACTATCAAGGACTGAGGAGACGATGCCCCAAAATCGCTGTTGTCCTGTCTCTGCTTGATAATAAACCGGTAACCGTGCGATCAAACCGGTCCCGCCTTGGGCCAGTTGCAGCGGCCCAGCCACGATGATGGTGTTCAGATCGCGTGCCTGCAGGGCGGCGGCGCGTTGCTGCTCATTACTGGTGTAATCGAGCCCTAGTGCGGCCTCATTGCCCTTCAATGGGTAGATATAACGAATCACCAGATCAGGAGCGGCGGCGATATTACGCAGATCGTGCCGGTTCTCCATCAGCTTGGCTGCGATCCGGTTGAATTGGTCGGCATCGATATCGGGGTGAGTGGCGATGATGGCTGACATGCCGTTGAGCAGGTGCAGGTCGGCGTTTAAGCGGCCCTCGAGCTGGGCACGCAACAGACTGAGCTGTTCCAATACCTCGACTCGCTGTTGCTGATTGTGGCGGCTGAGCGATTGCTGTTCGAGCACCAGGCCAAGCCCCAGAAAACTGATAGTGATGATCAGGCTTGAAACAATGCGCATCAGTGCTACTCGTGCAGGCGATCGTTATGTTGAGGTTGGTTAAACAGGCCCTAATAACGCGGTCGTTTTTAGGCTGCTATAGCGGTGCCAAAATCTTCTGGGTTACCGCTGAAAATTAACATTGAACAGGGCTAGAAACAACGTGGTTGGTGACAGGATCTTCTTCTAACTCCATGCCACTGAGGCAATTTTCGTCTCCATCTGAATTTTTATCGGATATGACGTTTGCCATAAAGTACTTTTCGCCAGGGAGTGCAGCAGCGTATATTAGTCGACCGCCCTTATGTCTGCCTTATCAAACCCCTTAACAGTATTGCTGAACAGGAGAACTGCTGTGTTAGACCTACTTCCAGAACTATGCGATCAATTTCCCGACCTGGTACAGGTGGTCGAGCCGATGTTTAGTAACTTCGGCGGCCGCGAACAGTTTGGTGGAGAGATCGTCACGATCAAAGCGCACGAAGACAATTCACTGGTGCGCGAGCAGGTGGCACTACCTGGCCAGGGTAAAGTGCTGGTGGTTGATGGCGGAGGCTCGATGCGCCGTGCCATGCTGGGTGACATGCTGGCTGAGAAGGCCGCCAATAACGGTTGGGAGGGGATTCTGATCTACGGCTGTATCCGGGACGTCAATGCCATCGCAGAAACCGATCTGGGTGTGGCCGCGCTGGCAACGCATCCGATGAAAACGGATAAACGCGGCTTGGGAGATCTTAATGTCGAGGTCAGTTTCGGCGGTGTCAGGTTCCGCCCAGGTGAATATCTGTATGCCGACAATAACGGTGTACTAGTGTCACCTAAACCCCTGTCGTTAGATTGACTATTGTTCTTGTTCGACTGGGAGCCTACCTGAGTCACCACCGTGGTTAAACAGGCGCTGTTGGCATGATGCACGGGATTTCTATAGAGTTTTATTATGAGAAACCAAGTTCTTATCGTAGAAGACAGTGCCACCATGGCGCGCGTGCTCAGTTACCTGATTCGCCAGCAGCTCGATTTTGAACCTATTGTGAAGGCCTCGCTGGCCGAAGCGAAAGCCTATCTGGAGAACGATCCGTGCGATCAGATCGCAGCGATTGTCGATCTCAATCTACCCGATGCGCCCAGTGGCGAAGCTGTTGATCTGGTGATGGGGAAGGGGATTCCGGTGATCGTGCTGTCGGGCTTGGTTGATACCAAGGTTCGGAATGTATTGCTCGAAAAAGGGGTGGTTGATTACCTCAATAAAGAGGGGCGTTACGCCTACGAATATGCGGTGAAACTGGTTAAAAGACTGGCGCTTAACCCATCGATAAAAGCACTGGTCGTCGATGACTCGCTAGTGAGCCGCAGTTTAATGGTGTCGTTGTTGAAACAGCACAATATCAAAGCTGTCGAGGC
>JBFFKD010000034.1:0-11963 GCA_041555595.1 Motiliproteus sp. | reverse complement strand
TTTGAGGGTTGGGGCGGTCGCTGGCGCAATACGCTCGCTGCTGCTCTTCACCATTAACTTTAATCGTGCTCAAAAAAACAAACCGATAAACTCCGGCTGTAACGGCGGCACGTGCAAGATTTAATGAACCCTGGCAGTTAACATGGTTGTAATCAGCTTCCTGTAGGTCGGTATCACCCATCTGATGTACGCGCGCCGCCAGGTGAATAACTACCTCGACACCCTCGCAGGCGACTTTAATAGCGTTGATATCGTCCAATCCAGATATTGAAAACCAGGTGACAAGTTCAGCTATGTCAGATGGGATATTCTGTCGATTGCGTACTAAAGCAGAGACATGATGGCCCCGATTTATCAGCTCTACGCAGAGCTGACGACCAATAAAACCGGTTGCACCGGTGACTAAAACATTCAACCACTAGGCCCTATTACGACTGACTACTGAATTATTTTTAAACGCCCTTTGACGCGTCTAATGTCACCGCCATCATCAACAGCGTTGATGCGATCATTTAAAATACTGCTGATACCAGCGTACAAATCGGGCGATCCCCTGATCAACCTTTGTCATTGGATGGTAATCGACCCACCGCACCAACGACTCGACACTAGACGCTGTATCCGGCACATCGCCAGGCTGCAGCGGTAGCAGGTTCATTTGTGCTTTGCGACCTAACTCTTTCTCAATACAACCGATATATTCAAGTAACTCTACCGGCTCTTGATTGCCGATATTAAACACCCGCCACGGTGCTTTACTGGTAGCCGGATCGGGGCTTAAACCGTTCCATTGCGGGTTGGATTCGGCAGTGCGATCCAATGTCCGAACAACACCTTCGACAATGTCGTCGATATAGGTGAAGTCACGGCGGTGTTTGCCGTAATTAAACACATCGATAGGCTTACCTTCAAGAATCGCCTTGGTAAACAAGAACAGCGCCATATCGGGGCGCCCCCAAGGTCCGTAAACAGTAAAGAATCGCAACCCTGTAGTTGGCAGGTTATACAGGTGGCTGTAGGTATGCGCCATCAGTTCGTTAGACTTTTTCGAAGCCGCGTAGAGCGATAGCGGATGATCCACATTATCATGCTCAGAAAACGGCATCGTCTCGTTGGCCCCATAGACAGAGCTAGATGACGCATAGACCAGATGCTCGACCTTATTATGGCGACAACCTTCAAGAATATTTAGAAAACCGACAATATTGCTATCAATGTAGGCTCGAGGATTTTCGATGCTGTAACGCACACCCGCCTGCGCGGCCAGATTCACCACCCGGTCAAACTGCTCGTCTTTGAACAATTGTTCCATTGCGCTGGTATCGGCCAGATCCAGTTTTATGAACTTAAATAGCTGTGCATTGGTATTATTCGCTAACTGCTGTAACCGGGCTTGCTTGAGTGAAACGTCATAGTAATCGTTAAGATTATCAAGCCCGACCACCCGATCGCCCCGGTTGATCAAATACTGGCTGACATGAAACCCAATAAAACCAGCTGCGCCTGTCACCAAAACTTTCATCTTCGATCTCCCCGACTTTATTGTGTCGCAATACCCATCGCCAGCGGCCTATAGACGGCCATCGACCGCATCAACAGGGAGCAGGTGCTTAATATCAAACAAGACGGAGGTCGGTGCGCACAATGCTTTGATCGCATCGACACCCATCTCATGAAACTGTTGGTGCCCCACCGCCACGATGACCGCATCGTAGTGACCAGGCTGTAGTTCGCTAGTCAGATCGATGCCGTACTCTTGCTGCGCTTCGTCAGCACTGACCCAGGGATCGTAAATATCGACGCTGGCATGGTATTGCTGCAGCTCATGCACCATATCGACCACTCGGGTATTGCGTATATCAGGGCAGTTCTCTTTAAACGCTAACCCCAGAATCAATACCTTGCTATCCATCACTTGAATTTTTTTCTGGGTCATATGTTTCACCACCTGCGAGACAACATACGCCCCCATGCCATCATTTAAACGGCGTCCGGCCAAAATAATCTCAGGATGGTAGCCGATCGCCTGCGCTTTATGAGTCAGGTAGTAAGGATCGATGCTGATGCAGTGACCGCCAACCAGTCCCGGTCGAAACGGTAAAAAGTTCCACTTGGTGCCCGCGGCTGCCAACACCTCGCCGGTATCAATCCCCAGCCGACCGAAGATGATCGCTAGTTCATTGACTAGCGCGATATTAAGATCACGTTGGGTGTTCTCAATCACCTTGGCCGCCTCGGCCACTTTGATAGAGCTGGCCAGATGCGTCCCCGCGTCGATAATCGAACCATATAGCTGGTCAATCTGCTCGGCCGCTGCTGGGGTTGATCCCGAGGTCACCTTAACAATGGTCTCTAGCCGGTGGGCCTTATCACCGGGATTAATTCTCTCTGGACTATAACCCACAGTGAAATCTTGATTAAAGGTTAAGCCCGACAGCTGCTCGAGAATCGGAACACAAACCTCCTCGGTAGCACCAGGGTAAACAGTCGATTCATACACAACTACATCACCGGGTTTCAAGGCAGCGGCAACAGTCTGCGAAGCTTTGCGTAACGGGGTCAGATCCGGTTGTTTATGAATATCGATCGGCGTCGGTACGGTGACGATATAGCAATTACAATCATTCAATACGGCCGTGTCACTGCTAAATTCCAGTTGTTCGACCGCATTCAACTCGCTTGCTGCCACCTCCAGCGTATCGTCACGCCCCTGCCTGAGCGCCTCGATACGAAGCGAGTTAATATCAAAACCGATGGTGGGATAACGTCGACCAAAAGCCACTGCCAGCGGCAGGCCGACATAACCAAGCCCGATAACGGCAATCCTTAGCTCATTGAAATTCATCCTAGCTCCTCTCCGATCACTGACGATAGTGATACAGCGATCCGATTTGTTTAACGATGCGTCGATTATGGCTGACGTAACAGGTCTTCGTTACCACATTGCGGTGTGTAGCCACTGACCTGCTTCAACATCAGTTGCTGTAACGCAACGACCGCCTGCTGCCCGATCAGATCACTAAGTATTGCAACGATCGACTCCAACTGCTCCGCATCGGGTCCCTCTTCCTGCGCCATCATAATTCTCGGATGCACAGTCTTGACAACGTTATCACCGATCAATAACTCTTCGTAGAGCTTCTCGCCTGGACGCAACCCGGTATAACGCAGTTCAATCCCGTTTTGGCGATCGTCACCAACCCGATGCCCGGCTAGCCGAATCATACGCCGAGCCAGATCGGCAATCCGTACCGGCCCACCCATATCCAATACGTACAGCTCACCACCACTGCCTAACGAACCGGCCTGAATAACCAAGGATGCGGCCTCAGGTATAGTCATAAAATAGCGAGTGATCTCGGGATCAGTCACTGTCACAGGCCCTCCCTGACTAATCTGGCGTTGAAAGAGCGGTATTACCGATCCCGAAGACCCCAACACATTACCAAAACGGACCATCATAAAGCGGATTGAATGATTCTGCGGCGATCGCTGCAACCCTTGCAGTACCATTTCGGCCATACGTTTACTGGCTCCCATGGTATTGGTGGGGCGCACCGCTTTGTCGGTCGAAACCAGCACAAAGCGCTCAACCCCAAAACGGATCGCTGCCTGCGCGACTACCCAGGTACCCAGCACATTGTTTCGAACTCCTGGAATCACATTCTGCTCCACGATCGGCACATGCTTATAGGCTGCGGCATGGTAGAGCGTTTGAATCTGATAGCGCTCCATCACCCGCTCCACTCGCGGTTGATCCAACACCGATCCCAATATGGGCACCAACTCGACCACCAGCTCGAAGTGCTCGATCAACTGCCGCAGCTCCGCCTCAATCTGATACAAAGAGAACTCATTTTGTTCCAGTAGCACCAGTCGGGTCGGTGACTGCTGAAGCAACTGACGGCACAGTTCCGAACCAATCGAACCGCCTGCACCCGTGACCAACAGCGACTTGCCAGTAATGCTTTGCTGTAATAATTCAGGATCAGCGACTACCGGTTCCCGCCCCAACAGATCGGTCAGGTCGACCTCATTTAATTCGGTCAAGTCGGCACGCCCCAAGGCGATCTGATCCAGCGACGGCATCGTTCGTACTGCAACCTCAACCTGCTCCAACGCTTGTAGAATTCTACGCCGATCGTCACGACTGGCAGCAGGCATCGCCAGCAACACCTCCAGCGTTTGATAGTCCTTACGCAACTCGGCGATCACCGGCAAGCCGCCCAGCACAGTCAAACCGGCAATCTGCTGGCCGACCAACGCCGGATCATCATCGATATAACCCAGCAACCGGACGTCGCGACTATGGTTAAGCGACGAAGCCATCTGCACTCCCGCCTGACCGGCACCGTAGATCAGCACATGATGGCCACGACTCTGGCGGAATTCGCCAGCGATAAACCAGCGCGCGGCTTGGCGGCTGCCGCCCACAAGAATACAGAGCACCATCCAAAAGATCAGCGGCAGCGAGCGGGGAGAGAACAGCTCCCAATGGAAGAAATTAGATAGGTAAAATGGCAGCAGCGACCACACCAACGCCACTAGCGCATTGGCATACCCGATCGTAGCCATTGCATGGTGGCCAATATAGCGGATCACCGCCCGGTACAGGCCAAGTCGGACATAGATAGGGATCGCGATGACCGGCACCACAGCAAACAGTAACCACTGCTTGCCCGACGGCAGATACAGCTCACCCAGTCGTAGCGAAAAGGCCAGCCATAATGAAAAAACCACCAGCAAGGTATCGACCACGGCGATCACGGCTGCCTTTTGATGGCGGTGGAGCGAAAGCAATTGATTCAGCATTCGTGTAACGATTCTCTTAATGTAATCACGGTTGCCTTTATTAAAGCTCTCTTTCAGATTCGCTTAACGCTCTTGCCCCGACCGATACCGTAGTAATCAAAGCCTATTTCTTTAAGCGTTTCAGGATCATACAGGTTCCGTCCATCAAAAATAAGCGGTGCAACGAGTTGCTGTTTAAGCTGCTCAAAGTCGGGATTCCAAAAGCTCTTCCATTCGGTGCAGATCAACAAGGCATCTGCGCCTTCGACCGCCTGTTCTTGGGTGCCACACAACTGTAGCTGGTCGCTCACCCCATAGATCCGTTCCACCTCGGCCATCGCCTCAGGGTCGTAACCTCGCACCCGCGCACCGGCCTGCCACAACTGCTCCATCAGCACCCGACTCGGCGCTTCACGCATATCGTCGGTATTGGGTTTAAAGGCCAAACCCCATAGAGCAAAAGTTTTTCCAGCCAAATCACCATCAAAATGGCTATTGAGACGTTCAAACAAAGTTTGTTTTTGACGCTGATTAACCGCTTCGACAGCATCGAGCAACTCCGATGGATAGTCGACCTCTTGCGCCATCCGGATCATCGCCTTTACATCCTTAGGAAAACAGGAGCCGCCATAGCCACAGCCAGGATAAATAAAGTGATAACCGATTCGCGGGTCCGATCCGATCCCCTGTCGTACCTGTTCAATATCGGCACCGAGCCGCTCGGCCAAGTTGGCCATCTCGTTCATAAAGCTGATTTTGGTCGCCAGCATCGCGTTGGCAGCGTACTTGGTCAATTCTGCCGAGCGGGTATCCATAAATACCAGCTTGTCACGCATCCGATTAAAGGGCGTGTACAGACGCCCCATCTGCTCGCGAACCAGCTCCGAGGCTGTACCGATAACGATCCGATCCGGTTTCATAAAATCGGCAACCGCATTACCTTCCTTGAGAAACTCAGGATTGGATGCAACTTCGGCTGACAACGACACTCCTCGTTGAGCCAGCACCTGATCGATCTCCGTTGCTACCCGGTCAGCGGTTCCCACCGGCACCGTTGATTTAGTCACCACGATTTTATCTTCGGTCATTAACTCTGCGATACTGCGAGCTACCGCTAACACATAACTAAGATCAGCCGAGCCATCCTGATCCGGTGGCGTGCCAACCGCGATAAAGATCAGCTGACTCAGCTTCACTGCCGCCTGGGGGTCACAACTAAACTGCAACCGGCCAGCGTTAAGGTTTTTTCTCACCAGCACTGCCAGACCCGGCTCGTAGATCGGCACCTCACCGGCACATAGGCGATCAATCTTCTGCTGATCGATATCAACACAGCACACATGGTGGCCGGAGTCGGCAAGACAGGTGCCAGTCACAAGCCCGACATAACCGGTACCAAAGATAGTTACTTGCATCGAGAGACCCTAAAAAGAATAGAAATATAACGACTAACTCGTAAAACAGTGCACGCTAACAGACCCAAGGACTCAATCCAACCAGCCTGTTCACCACAAACCACGCGTGTCGATCACCACCTTGCTGGTTACCTGAGATAATGGTATCTGCTTGAATTCGCTATGATCGACCAGCGCTACTAATAAATTGGCAGCACCGAGCGCATCGCTCAGCTCAACCAGTTCCACTCCCTGCGCGATCAGCTGATCCGGTAGCTGAGCGATATTGGGCTCAACCACCAGCAGCTTGCCAATCTGTTGCGATGCCAGCGTCTTAACGATATCCAACGCGGGACTCTCGCGTAGATCGTCAATATCAGCCTTGAAGGCCAACCCCAGACAGGCGATCACCGGACGTTTAAACTCGTCGGCGGCTCGACGCACCTTCTCAATCACATAACCGGGCTTACTGTCATTGACCCGTCGCGCCATCTCGATCAACCGCGACTGCCCAGGCGCACTGCTAACAATGAACCAGGGATCAACGGCAATGCAGTGGCCGCCAACACCGGGCCCCGGGTTAAGGATGTTAACTCGCGGATGTAAGTTCGCCAGTTTGATCAACTCCCACACATTAACCTGAAGGTGATCGGCAATGATCGACAACTCGTTGGCAAAGGCGATATTTACATCACGAAAGGCGTTCTCGGTTAGCTTACACAGCTCGGCAGTCCGAGCGTCGGTGGTGATGCATTCACCACGGACAAAGGTTTTGTACAGTGCCTTGGCCTGCTCAGCACAACGACTGGTCATCCCCCCAATAACCCGGTCGTTGGCCACCAGCTCATGCAGCACTCGGCCCGGCAGAACCCGCTCCGGACAATGCGCTAGATAGATATCGGCACGTTCGCGGCTCTGGTGTGGGAAGATTAGATCCGGCCGCTGCTCTGCCAACCAGTGCGACAACTGCTCGGTCGCACCGGGCGGCGAGGTTGACTCCAACACCACTAGATTGCCCTTCTCCAGCACCGGTGCAATCTCTTCGGCAGCCTGCTGAATAAACTGCAGGTCGGGTTGATGACCATCTTTGAACGGGGTTGGAACCGCTATCATAAAGGCATCAGCGGGTTCAGCATCAAGGGTCGCCCGCAACTTACCGGTGGTCACGACCGCCTTAACGATAATATCCAGATCCGGCTCAACGATGTGGATCTCGCCACGATTAATGGTATTAACAGCCCCTTCAGTCACATCAACACCGACCACATCGATGCCTCGCGACGCCAGCACCGCTGCCGTAGGTAAACCGATGTAACCTAAACCAATGACAGAAACCTTGTTAAATTCCATTTAATTCCACCTTCGTTAGATCAAACTTAATTCCAAAACCAGCCAGATCACACTACCGCCACTATCGAGCTAAGTCATAAAATGCATCTACTGCTTTTAATCAAGGTACTCGCTTGCTCGGTCAGGCGTTGTTACCCAACTGTTGCAGTAAGGTCGATACTATTCGTTGGCTGGCCTGGCCGTCGCCGTAGGGGTTATGGGCCACACTCATCAATCGGTAGCACTCGGCATCGTCGAGCAAACGGTTAACCTGCTCCACGATTCGATCTTTATCCGCCCCCACCAGAAGCACCGTTCCGGCATCGACCGCTTCGGGACGCTCGGTGGTATCTCGCATCACCAACACCGGCTTACCCAGCGACGGAGCCTCCTCCTGAATCCCCCCCGAATCGGTCAATAACAGATCAGCACGCTGCATCAGATAAACAAACGGCAGATAATCCTGCGGTGCGATTAGATGAACACTAACCGCATCCTTAAGAATCCGATTAACCGGTTCCTGTACATTGGGATTGAGGTGTACCGGATAGATAATCTGTAGATCCGACCGCAGCGACAGCTCTAACAGCGCCTGGCAGATCTGCTCGAAACCATCGCCAAAGCTCTCACGACGATGACCGGTCACCAACATCAGCCGTTTATCTGGATCGATAAAATTAAACTGCTGTTCAAACCGTTGCCGTAAGGCCTGATCCGCAGTGATCCTGTCACGGACATGTAACAGCGCATCGATCACCGTATTGCCGGTGACGAACACCGTGTTAGGATCCACTCCTTCACGGTAGAGATTGTCGCGGGCTTGTTCGGTCGGGGCAAAGTGGAATCGGGTCAGGGCACCGGTCAATTTTCGGTTAGCCTCTTCCGGCCAAGGGGAATAAAGATTGCCGGTGCGCAGTCCAGCTTCGACATGCACCACCCCGATCTGCTGGTAATAAGCGGCCAGACTTGTAGCAAAGGTGGTGGTGGTGTCGCCGTGTACCAGGACCAACTCTGGTTGAAACTGCTGCAGTATCGGCTCCAACCCTTGAAGCACCGCACCGGTGATATCGGTCAGGGTCTGCCCAGCACGCATCATATTGAGATCGTAATCGGGGACGATTTCAAACAGGGTCAGCACCTGATCGAGCATCTCACGGTGCTGAGCGGTCACACATACCCGTACTTCAAACTCAGGCTGCGCTTGCAGTGCCCGCACCACCGGCGCCATTTTGATTGCTTCTGGTCGTGTTCCAAACACCAGTAGTAACTTACGAGTCTCTGTCATGGTTGTCCCTTTCCCTGTCTATCGCTTACTTAGAGCCACTCTCATCAGCTCTGAACTATTACAGTAGAGGTAATAGCAGACTAATTACATTAGCCATTGAAGATTTTAAAACAGGAAAACGAATATTTCTCGAATAGCTACGGGCGTGACGACTCAGATGGACGCATCGATCTCAATTGTCGTTGGCTGTGTCGGCAGGCTCACCCGCACCTGAGTACCCACACCAACCTCAGATTCGATCGTCATCGTCCCTCCTTGTTCAACCAGCAGTGACTCGCACAGTGACAAACCCAACCCAGTGCCTTTGCCTACTGACTTGGTGGTAAAGAACGCTTCATTAGCTTGTTCCAGTACTTGTGGATTCATGCCACAGCCATTATCGCAGACCTCGAACCAGACCCTGTCACTGTCGGCTTCCGATCCAGATCGAACCAGGATCACTCCTTGTGAAATGCCGCGTTCGGTCACCGCATCTACCGCATTGACCAACAGATTCATCAATACTTGGACTAGATGATCACTCACACCAAAAATCGCAGGGATTTGATTATCTAACTCCAGCCGCACTTCAACATCGGTAAAACGCCGATCGTGCCGCATCAATCGACTGGTTCGGCCGATCAGGTTATTTAGATCCTGCAATTCGGATTCATGCGTTTGCGGAGTCGCGAACTCGGAGACATCACGGGTGATCTTAATGATTCGTTCGACCTGCTCTTGCGCCAACCGAAGCTGCGAGTTGGCCAATTTACTGCAGCCCAATCCATCATTATCAGGATTACATAAACCATCAAGCAAGCCCGAAATCGCCGAAACCGGATTACCAATTTCATGCACCAGACCGGCCGACAGAAAACCAATCGCCGCCATCTTCTCCTGATGGTAATACTTCTGCCGAGCATCGAGCAGCGCTCTTTCGGACTTTTTATATTCGCTGATATCGCGGATAGTACCGACAAAGATCGACTCGCCGGCAACCTGGGTCTCAGTGATTGCTAACTCCATCGGGAATGTTGAGCCGTCACTACGGAGCGCCTTGAGCTCACGTAAGCTGCCAATAATGGCCGCTTTACCGGTATCGAGATAATTATTGATATAGCCATCGTGCCTGACCGCATGATTGGCAGGCATCAGCATGCTGACGTTCTGACCCACAACTTGATTGTGGCTGTAGCCAAACATCTTCTCGGCGGTCGGGTTAAACGAAAGAATAATGCCGCGCATATCGATACAGATAATGCCGTTAAAGATATTGGCCATCACCGCCTGCAAGTACGATTCGTGCTCTCGCAGACTCTGTTCAATCTGGCGGCGCTCGGCAATCTCTTTGTTGAGTAGCTGCGTGCGCTCAATGGCCCGCTGCTCGAGTTTCAATTTGATCTGATTCTGTTCAGCATACGACTGCTGCAACTGTTGATGCTGATTTTTCAACTCACGATCGGCATAGCGAACGATGATATACAGCACCACATAGAGCATTAGCATCACCAGTGCGCTAGCGGCGCCCAGCATGATACGGTTGCTCATACTGCGTTGGTAGAGCGCTGTAACGTCAGACGCGATCGCGACGACCGCATCGATATTTTGCCCCTGCAGGGTTAACGGAATCAGCGTAACGACCAACTGAGAAAGCTGGCCATCAAGCTCAACAGGCAACAGATCCGAGATAATCTGGCCGCTGAGCAAGGCTTGCTGTTGGAACGATGGTAACGGCGGTGGTAGCTCGATCGAGGCAGATTGAAACAACCCTCGCCCTCGATGATCATACAGTTTGATACTATCCACCGAACTACCACGAAACTGCTCGTTCAATCGCTGTTCGATCCATTGCGACATCAGCCGCTGCTGCTGGCTATCTTGGATCTCGAGCAATGAACGCGCTTGTTGCTCAAACTGACTCCCCAGCACAGCAGCGATAGCTTGATTCTCCTCCTTACCATGCTCTAACAATGTTTGATTGAGCACATACTGGGAAAATACTGCAAGTAGCACCGCCGCGATCGATACAAACAGCAAGCTGGAGAGAGCAAAATAGCGCAGCAGTCTGAACATAAAGCTTACTTACCTCGTCCCACAACGCTATGAAAACAAAGAGCCTTTCGGGCAGTATAGCCAAAAACAAACAGACTTAAAGATGTCTATGAAACGCAAGAGAGGGAATTAAAACAGATGAGCCAGACAATTACACATTCAGGCAGGAGCGAATGCTCCCACCTTAACAGAACTTAGCGCTGCCAGGTTTAACCATTTCGTTCGGCCAAGGCCGAAATACACCAAGAGGTAAACCGCGCTTTATCACGAGCATTGAGGCATTGTTGCGGATCGGGCGCACCATCAAGCAGCCGGTGTAGCAACGTTTCACCCTGCTGGCCAAACACACTATCGAGCTCATCGTCACTCATCGGTGTTTCAAAATAATCCAACTCCAGTGCATCACCCGGTAGCTGATCGTGATTCAGTAGTCCTTGCTCGTAACCGTGTTGAAACAGCATCGTTTCACGGTACTCAACTTTACACTGGCCTTGCTGCCGGTCGAATCGAGGACGATAAACCTCAATAGTTCGTCCGTGAATCTGCAAGCCGATCACAGTAGTCGCGTTGGTTTGGGCGGCATGCGCCAATGCTGATTGTAAGTCCATTTGAGTAGTCCTCGATGATTCTTATAGTGAGCCTGTCTATGCAGACTTAATGTAACTATGTGCAACAGAGCCAATCTATAGATTCAGCGATAAAACACCATGATGCAATGGTCTAGCCACCGCTACAGATCCTGTGATACGGGGCTTTCAATATCATGAATTTTTTTCGTCTAACCAAAAAAAATCCCCGTATGGCATGCCATACGGGGATTGTGTTGACCTTAACCAACGATCTGTCGGTTACAGCGTCTCAACATCGAAGCTAACATCAGGGCTGACATCGGCATCGTAATCAACACCATCGAGACCGAAACCAAATAGTTTCAAGAACTCAGCCTTGTAGCCGTCGTAATCGGTCACTTCGCTAAGATTCTCGGTGGTGACTTTTTCCCAGATCGCCTTGCAGGCATCCTGCACCTCGTCACGCAGCTCCCAATCATCCAACCGGAACCGGTTGCTTTCGTCAGTATCGCCGATGCTACCGTCGGCTTTATACATCTTAGTGCTGAACAGACGTTCGATCTG
>JBFFKD010000033.1:0-12063 GCA_041555595.1 Motiliproteus sp. | reverse complement strand
TGGATGATGATAAACCGATCCTTACCTACGAAGTTCTCGCCTTTGTCCGCAACTGGCTAAAGGAGCATGTACTCAATGAGGACATGCTGTTGAAACCTTTACTCTCCGATAGCCATGTTGGCTGACAGGATCGGCTGCCCCGAGCGTTACCGATAGCTCAGCCGCTTCTCAAACACCTTCGAATTACGCTGCAGGTTATACAGCGCCTGTTTGCCTTCGGGCAGCGATGACTGGTCGATGGCGACGAAGCCTCGTTCCTGGAACCAGTGGGCGGTACGGGTGGTTAGCACGAACAACCGCTTAACGCCCTGTGACCGAGCTTGCTGTTCGATCTGACTTAGCATCTGGTCGGCTCGATTACTGCCGCGGTAATCATCGTGCACCGCTACGCAGGCCAGTTCGGCCGAATCATCCTGATAGGGGTAGAGCGCGGCGCAGCCGATGATGGCACTGTCGCGCTCGACCACGACGAAGCGATCGATCTCTGTCTCCAGCACTTCCCGCGAACGCCGTACCAACACGCCCGATCGCTCCAGCGGCCGAATGAGCTCCAGAATTCCGCCCACATCGTCGATGCTGGCCTGGCGTACCTGCTCGTAACTTTCTTGCAGGATCATGGTGCCACCGCCGTCGCGGGTAAAGAGTTCGGTCAGCAGCGCACCGTCGAGCCGGTAACTGATCAGGTGACCGCGTTCGACCCCGCCCTTGCAGGCAGTGGTGATGGCGGTCAATTGGCGTGATAACTGGGTGTGCGGTTGATCGGAACCGGTTAGACCGTTGAGGTAGTGCTGCAGTAGCCGTTCGGCGGCCTGGGTCAATAGCTCGGAATGGCGGCTGCCATCCTCATGGATGATGCCGTTGTTTTCGCCAAAGCAGATCAGCTTGTCAGCTTTGAGGCTGATCGCGACCTGAGCGGCGACATCCTCGAGCGCCAGATTGAATATTTCGCCGGTGGGCGAATAGCCCAGATTTGATAGCAATACGATTGAACCCTGGTCGAGCAATCGGCTGATCGCCGAACTGTCGACCCGGCGCACTTCACCGGTATGGCAGTAATCGATCCCGTCGACGATGCCCAACGGTTTGGCGGTGATAAAGTTGCCGCTGCACACCTGCAGCTGGGCGCCGTGCATCGGTGAATTGGGCAGCCCCATCGATAGCTGCGCTTCGATATCGGTTCGTAGGCCGCCGATCACGGTTTTGACACAGTCGAGGGTTGGCTGATCGGTGATCCGCAGATGCCGGTGCAGCTGCGATTCGATCCCCTGTTGGGACAGCCGCGCTTCGATCTGTGGCCGGCCACCGTGCACCAGCACCAGCCGCAGCCCTAGGCTGTTGAGCAGTGCCAGGTCGTTGGCGATATTGCTAAAGTTGTCGTCCACCAGCGCGTCGCCGTCGAGCAGTATTACCAGCGTTTTGCCACGGTGGGCATTGATATAGGGTGAGCAGTGGCGGAAAAAACTGATGTAATCCGAACCGGTTGGGGTTGAAGATCCGCTGACGGTGGTGGAAGAGGTGCTCACGCTATCGGTTCCTTGGTTGGTAAGAGGCGTTAGTTAACGGTTAAAGCCGAGTAAAGACAATTAGTTCGGGTTAAGGCAGCTATGGTTGATCAGCTGCTGCAATACTGCCACGGTCGGGTTGATCTGATCCAGCGCCAAAAACTCATCGGGTTGGTGGGCTTGGTCGATCGAGCCGGGTCCCATGACGATGGTATCCATCCCCAGTTGCTGTAGAAACGGCCCTTCGGTACCGAAGGCAACGGTTTCGGCCGGGTGCCCGGTCAGCTGTTCAGCCAGCTGGACCAGGGCCGAATCGCGGCTGTTATTAAAGGCCGGGATGCCGGGAAACAGTGCTTCGGTGGTGAGCATAACGCCGCAACTGTCGGCGACCGGTTGCAGCCGCTGCTGGATCCGCTCGCGCAGCTGTTGCAGCTCCATTCCCGGTAGTGGTCGCAGGTCGAAGTCGAGCTCGCAGCTACCGCAGATCCGGTTGGGGTTGTCGCCGCCGTGGATGCAGCCCAGATTGAGGGTGGGTACGGCAATCTCGAAGGCGTCGTTTTGATAGTGCTGTTGCAGTTCGCCACGGAACTGCAGCAGCTCGGCGATCACCCGGTGCATCGCCTCCATCGCGTTATTACCCAGCGCGGGGTTGGACGAGTGGCCGGCACGACCGGTCAGTCGAACCCGCTCCATCATCATCCCTTTGTGCAGATAGACGGGGCGCAGGCCGGTCGGCTCGCCGATTACCGCCCGCCGCGCTTTGAGACGTCCGGCATTGGCGAGTGCGCGGGCACCGCTCATGCTGGTCTCTTCGTCGGCGGTCGCCAAAATGATTAACGGCTGTTTGAGCGGCTTGTCGATGAATGGACGCGCGGCTTCGATCGCCAATGCAAAGAACCCTTTCATATCGCAGCTGCCCAGACCGTACAAGCGCTGATCGACTTCGGTCAGGGTGAACGGATCTTGGTTCCAGCGGCCGGCATCGAATGGCACCGTATCGGTATGGCCCGATAGCACCAGACCGCCATCGCCGCTGCCGAGGGTAGCGATTAGATTGGCCTTGCCGGGGTTGCCGGCGATCTCCATCACTTCGGTGGCAAAGCCCATCCCGTCGAGCCACTCTGCCAGCTTGTCGATCACGGCGCGATTGCTCAGGTCGATGTCGGCCTGGGTGGAACTGATCGATGGGATCGCGATCAGCTGCTGCAGCATGCTCATTAACGACGGTGGGGCGTTCATAGGGTGATCCAGTTTCGGGCTAGCCAGTGCGTGGAAGGTCGGTTCAACTTACCGCAAAAACCGGATCGGTAGCAAAGACAGAATCTAAAAAGCTCGATTGCGTTAACGGACGCCCAAACAAAAACGGCGAGCGCTCTTTCGAGTCGCTCGCCGTTTGAGGGTCGAGGCTTGGACTAACCGACCGTCCTTTAACCAAATATGCCCTTAAGCATGAAGAAGATCATAATTGCCAAGCCGGCACCGGCCGGCAGCGTTACGATCCACGACATGAAGATGGTACCGACTACGCGTAGGTTCAGCGCCGAAATACCGCGTGCCAAACCCACACCCAGTACCGCGCCGACCAGGGTATGAGTGGTCGAGATCGGTAATCCGGTGCCTGAGGCGATAACCACGGTGGTGGCGGCTGCCAGCGTTGCCGCAAAACCACGGCTCGGCGTCAGTTCGGTGATGTTGTTACCGACGGTGGCGATCACCTTGTGACCGTACATCACCAGACCCAGCACGATACCGGCACCACCGAGTAGCAGGATCCAGGACGGCATGGCTGATTTCTGCGCCAGCTCACCACCGGCGCCGATAACACTGACCACTGCGGCCAGCGGACCCACGGCGTTGGCAACATCGTTGGAACCATGGGCAAAAGCCATGGCGCAGGCAGTAAACATCATCAGGATGCCGAACACCTTCTCGACGCTGGTGAAGTGGTAATCTTCGTTCTCTTTTTTGTCGTACTTAACTCGGCGCTCCATCCAGGTACCCAGCAAAGCAAGGGCGATACCGGCGATTACTGCCATCATTGCACTTTCGCCGAAGCTGAGATCCAGACCGATATGTTTCAGACCCTTGGTGAAGGTCACCATGGCGATGATGAAACCGACCAGAAAGATGTAGAACGGGATATATCTCTTGGCGTTATCGAACGGATCTGCGGTATCGAGGATTAACCGCTGGACACTCCGGAATAGGAAGTAGGCCAAGGTGCCCGCCATGACCGGCGATACCACCCAGCTGGCGACGATCTTACCGACCTTGCCCCAGGCAACCGCATCGACCGAGATACCGACAGCGGCGAAACCAACGATGGCACCGACAATCGAATGGGTGGTTGAAACCGGCCAGCCGTAGGAGGTAGCGATTAGCAGCCAGATACCGGCTGCTAGTAGCGCCGAGATCATGCCGAATACCAGCAGTTCCGGTTGGCCGGCCAGCAGGGTCGGATCGATGATTCCCTTGCGGACGGTGGCGGTGACTTCGCCACCGGCCAGGTAGGCACCGGCAAATTCAAAGATAATCGCGATGATGATCGCTTGTTTGATGGTCAGCGCTTTGGAGCCAACCGATGTTCCCATCGCATTGGCAACGTCGTTAGCACCGACACCCCAGGCCATAAAGAACCCGACCACGCAGGCCAGAATAACGAGTACACCACCGTACTGAGCAATAATTTCCATGATCTATCCTCTGCAGCAGCGTTAGCGTGCGATCAACAACTGGAAGCGGCTACCGACCTGTTCGGCCCGGTCCGCTAGCTCACCGATCCAGTCGATGATGTTGTACAGGAACATCACCTCAACGGGCGGCAGTTCTGTCTCAAGCTGGAACAACATGTAACGGAGTTTTTTCTCGCGGCTGTCCGTTTCGCTTTCCAGCTCTTCCAGCCGGGTCAGCATCTTCTCGACCACCTCGGCTTCGCGGCCGCGGAAGCCGGTGACCACCAGTTCGTCCAGTTCGTTCAACGCTTTGACCGCCTGGTTGGTGACACTGAGCGAGCACTTGAGGTACTCCATCATCAGTTCCTCCATCGACTCAGGTATCTGCATCTGTCGTCCTAGCATGATGCCGGCGATATCCTGAGCTTTGTTGGCGATCCGATCCTGCATCCGCAGTAGATCGAGCAGAGTGGTGCGGGGAATCGGCATAAACAGGCTTTTGGGCAGGTGCTGACGCAGATACTGCTTCAATTCGTCGGCTTCGTGCTCAAGCTTCGTGATGCGCTGTTGTACTTTCTCGGCTTCGGTCCAGTCTTTGGCCAATACGGCCTCGAAGAACGGCACCAGCTCGATGGCGCAACTGTGAGCCTTTTCAATGTGCTGCTGCAACGGCTTGACCGGAGACTGAGCAAACATCTTCATAAAGGAGCTATTGGCTACCATAGGGATCACCTTTGGATTAAAAAATTTTGTGGAGTATACGTAGCGGGTCGACGGTTTTATAGTTTTAGGGTGTAATTAATCTGGTTCAGATTTCATCAAATTGACATCAAACTGTCATAATTAAGATACCAGTCTGAAATCTTTCTATTACAAGTGCTTAATAGGGAAGGGAAACACCCATCATGCCGCAGGAAATCGAACTGAAGCTGAGTCTGCCCGAATCGTGCCAACAACCGTTTTCAGAGTTGCCGCTGCTACAACATTATTTATCAGCCGAACCGAAGTTGCAGCCGCAGGTGATGCAACTTCAGAATCGTTACTTTGATACCGCCGACCAGCAGTTGCACCAGCACCGGATTGCACTGCGGATCCGTCGCAACGATGAGCAGTTTATCCAGACCCTAAAGACCGGCGGATCAAGCCGGGGAGGGTTGCACCAGCGCAGCGAATGGGAGTGGCCGGTCGACAGTGGTCAGCTCGAGCTGGGTTTGCTTCCGGTCGATGTGCTGCCGCAGGGGGTGTTGCTGGAACAGCTCGAGGTCGCCTTTAATACCGACTTTCAACGCTGCTGCTGGCTGCTTGATTATCCATTGGACGATCAGTGGGCACGCATCGAACTGGTGCTCGATAGTGGCTGGGTCAGCAACCGGGAGCAGCGTGATCCGATCAGCGAGATCGAACTGGAGCTCAAGTCGGGGCCGGTCGAAGCGTTGTTTTCGTTGGCTCAAGAGTTGGCGGCCGTTCTGCCGCTGCGGATTAGTCGTATCAGTAAGGCCGAGAAAGGTTATCGTTTGCACCGTACCGACCACGCCGAGCTGATTCCGCAGGCACCGGCGCAATTGGGGCATTTCGAAGCGAGTAATGCGCAGCAGTGGTTGGATCGCATTCAAGCGCTGCTGGAGGGCTATCTGTTTATTGCCGATATCAGCTTGCTGGATGAGACACTGATCTCGTTTGAGCAGTTGGGGCTGCAGTTGCAGCACGGCGGTGCCGAGAACGGTTTGATCAAAGGCCTGATCGGGCAGCAGCAGGGTTTAGAGCTGCTGTTGTCCGAATCGCACGACGAGAACCTAAGCCAGCAGTGGTTGGAGCAGCGAGAGTTGGGCGTATCTTTGCTGCAGATCAGCCAGTGGCTGTACCTGCACCATTGAACCGCTCTAATCGTCCGTCACCGCGACTGTACCAAAGCACACTAACTACCGTTACCTAACCTTGATCGAATCAAAAGGATCTTCGATGTCGTCCTCCTCAATCGAAACGTTGTCGCTTAACCCTGTCGCGCTGGAAGCCGTGCCTACAGCGCTGCAGGCTGATATTCACCATCAGTGGCAGCAGTTTCAAGCCGCCGCCGACAGCGTGATTCTGGCGCTACTGGCGCAGCAGTCGGACCGCTTTTGGCAGCAGCTGGGGCGCTGCTGGAGTGGCAGCCAGTATGTGAGTGGTCAGTGCGCTCGCCGACCGACGTTGTTGGTTGAATTGCTGTCAGACCTATCGCACGAATACCCCCCCGGCCATTACGCTCAAAGCCTGCAGCAGCGGCTCGAACCGGTCGAGACCGAGGAGCAGTTGCACGCGGTGCTGCGCCAGTTTCGTCATCGAGAGATGGTGCGGATCATCTGGCGAGATCTCAATCGACTGGCTGAGATGGAACAGACCACGGCGGATCTGAGTGCGCTGGCCGATGCATGTATCGATCAGGCCTTGAGTTGGCTCTATCGCTGGGCTTGTGACAAGTGGGGTACGCCGCACTCGCGTGCCAGTGAAGGCAATCCCGCTCGGCCGCAGCGGATGGTGGTGCTGGGGATGGGTAAGCTCGGCGCCGGTGAGCTGAATCTATCGTCTGATATCGATCTGATCTTTAGCTTTCCCGAGATGGGCGAAACCGAAGGCGCCCGTCGCTGTTTAGATAACCCCAGCTTCTTTAATAAACTGGCGCAGAAGCTGATTCAAGCACTGGATCAGCAGACCGCCGATGGCTTTGTGTTTAGGGTGGATATGCGGCTGCGGCCATACGGTCAGAGCGGCATTCTGGTGCCAAGCTTCGCTGCGATGGAGGAGTACTATCAGGACCAAGGCCGGGACTGGGAGCGTTACGCCATGATTAAAGCCCGTGTCGTAGCCGGTGATATGACGGCCGGCGCGGTGCTGATGCAGGATCTGCGGCCGTTCGTTTACCGCAAGTACCTCGACTACAGTGCCTTTGAATCGCTGCGCGATATGAAGGCGATGATCAATCGCGAGGTGCGGCGCAAGAACCTGCACGGTAACGTCAAACTGGGTCCCGGCGGTATTCGTGAAGTGGAGTTTGTCGCCCAAGCGTTCCAGTTGATCCGCGGTGGCCGCGATAGTCGGCTGCAGCAGCGTGAACTACGAACCATTTTGAGCCTGCTACCGGAGACCGTCGGCATGCCGCAACAGGCCGCCGATGAACTGTATCAAGCTTATCGCTTCCTGCGTAACGCCGAGCATGCAATTCAGGCTGTGGCCGACAAGCAGACTCAGGAGTTGCCGCTGGATGAACTCGAGCAGTGTCGTATCGCCTTCAGCATGGAGTTTGCCGATTGGCCGTCGTTTTTGGCTGAGCTGGATCGCCATCGCGACCGGGTCAGTTATCACTTTGCTGAGGTGATCGCGCCAGCCAGTGAGGAGGAGGATGAGCAGGACCAGTCGAGTGGCTGGTCACAATTGTGGCTGCGTGAGCTCGATGCCGACCAGGCGCTGACGTTGCTCAATGAGTCGGGCTTTGACGACGCCGAGCAAGCGTTGCGCTTGCTCGATGGCCTGCATCAGAATCGGAAGGTTAAAACGCTGCAACAGGTCGCCCGTGAGCGGTTGAATCGGGTGATGCCGCTATTGCTTGAGCTGGTGGCCGAGCAGCCGCAGCCGACCCAGACGCTGGAGCGAACGCTGTTGTTGATCGATGCGGTTTTGCGTCGTAGCGCCTATCTGGTGCTGTTGTGGGAGAACCCCGGCGCCTTGGCGCAGTTGGTTAAACTCAGCGCAGCGAGCCCCTGGTTTGCCGAGCAGCTGTCGAAACAGCCGATCCTGCTCGACGAGCTGATCGACGTCACCAGCCTATATGCACCGCCGAACAAGGACGCGCTGCAGCAGGAGTTACGCCAGCAACTGCTGCGGATTCCCGAGGAGGATGTCGAACAACTGATGGAAGCATTGCGCTACTTCAAAAGCGCCCATGTGTTGCGGGTTGCTGCGGCCGAGATCAGCGGCGCGCTGCCGTTGATGAAAGTGAGTGATTACCTGACCTATATCGCCGAAGTGGTGCTCGAAGGTGCGCTCGATATCGCCTGGCACATCATGACCGAAAAACACGGTACGCCGCAGAAAGCACCGGGTGTGCCCTGCGATAAGGACTTTATCATCGTCGGTTATGGCAAGGTCGGCGGCATCGAGCTGAGTTACGGCTCCGATCTTGATCTGGTGTTTGTCCACGATGGCGCTGCTAATCTGGCCACCGATGGCGTCAAACCGGTCGATAATCAGGTGTTTTTCACCCGGTTGGGACAGCGGATTATTCACATTCTCAATACCTCAACCACTTCCGGCCAGCTATACGAGGTCGATATGCGGCTGCGGCCGTCGGGTAATTCTGGCTTGTTGGTCAGCTCGCTCAAGTCTTTTCGCGATTATCAGCTTAACGAAGCCTGGACCTGGGAGCACCAAGCGCTGGTGCGAGCGCGGGTGATAACCGGCAGCAGTGAGCTGCGGCAGCGGTTTGAAGCTGTGCGACAAGAGGTGCTGGGGCAGCAGCGCGAGATCGAGCCGTTGCGCAACGAAGTGCGCGCTATGCGGATCAAGATGCGCGACCATCTGGGTAGCAAAGCAACCGATGGTGACGTATTCCACCTTAAGCAGGATCGCGGCGGTATTGTCGATATCGAATTTCTGGTGCAGTTTCTGGCGCTGGCATACTCGGCCGAGCAGCCAGAGTTGATCCGTTTTACCGACAATATCCGCATCTTGGATGCTGCTGAACAGCTGGCGCTACTCCCTGCCGCTGATGCTGAGCTGCTACGCGAAGCGTATAAGTCGTATCGGTCGGTTGGGCATCGGCTGTCGCTGCAGGAACAAGCGAATGTGATCAGCGCTCTGGAGATGCAGGAGTTGCGCGAGGCGGTAGCGACGGTTTGGGATCGGGTGGTTGGGGGATGATTGGTGCACGATAGGCTGTAGCCATTGCGATCTAACAGGGCCCTCGAGGCGATTCAAGCTAGCGACAAGCGTTAACGCGTAGATCAGCCATAAGACCCCCCGCGTACACTCCGAAGAGCAAAGAGGCGGGGGTTGTGTTGTCGCTTATGGGGTGGTTCTAGATCAGCAGACGCTGGTCAGCCAGCCGTGCTTATCTTCGGCTTTACCCCACTGGATATCGTTCAGGGTCTGGCGCAGTTTGACGGTGGTGGCACCCACGCCGCCGTTGCCGACCTGGTGCTCTTTACCTTGGTAGATTAGGGTTCCGACCGGAGTCAGTACCGCAGCGGTGCCCGACAGAGCCGCTTCGCAGCCGGGCTTGGCGGCGCGTTCGAGCAGCTCGTCGATGGTCAGCTGGCGCTCGGAGACCGTCATCCCCTGATCACGGGCGATCGTTAGGATCGAGTCGCGGGTAACGCCGTGGAGGAAGCTTTCGTCAAGCGCCTTGGTGATGATCTCGTCGCCGTCGATCAGCAGGAAGTTGGCCGCACCGGTCTCCTGTACATCGCCGCCGGGACAGAACAGCACTTGATCGGCCTGGTAGGAGGCGCGCGCCTCCATGATCGGCCGCAGCGCGCTGGCGTAGTTGCCGCCGCTCTTGATCATGCCGTTGTGCGGGGCACAGCGCATGCCGGTGTCGTCCAGCAGCAGCCGCAGGCACGCGTCGCCGCTGGCAAAGTAATCGCCGACCGGTGACAGCAAAATATACTGACATGAGTTCATTGACGGTGCGGCAGCCTTGCCGATCGCCGCCTCGGTGCCGATATGGGTCGGCCGGATATACATCGATCCGGGAGGCGCTGGGACTTCGTCGGCAAAGTGGGCGACCACGTCGGTGATCATCTTTTGAGTCGCTGCTATATCGATCTCGGGCAGTGCCAACAGTCGGCTGCTTTGGGCAAATCGGTCCAGATTACGATCCATTCGGAAGATCTTGATCGAGCCATCGTCATGGCGGAACGCCTTTAGACCTTCAAAACAGGTGCTGGAGTAGTGCAGTACATGGGCACCGGGGTGTAGCTGAATGCTGTCGCTGGGGACCATTTCTGCATCACTCCAACTCGATCCGTCAAACCAGGTGATCGCCATCTCAGGCATAAAAACGGTACCAAACGCAGACATCTATTCCACCTCAACCCATCAGTAATATTGTTGTTTGAGCCATTCGAATGAAATGACGAAGAACTCAATTCCGGCAATTGCTGGAACCAGCCGAATGGCTTAGCCAAGCGATTGTAATCACCAATTTGTGAAAAGGGAATTGCGCCGTGATTTTACCTTTTTACTGAGTTCGTATCGGGTTAATCTTATCGCCTCAATAAAAGACAAGAGGGCTCTCAATGGCGAACCGAAACGACTTCACCCTGACCAGTTTTGTGCTGCGACTGTTGTTTGCACTGATGCTGGTTTTTCTCAGCTACAACCCCAGTGGCCTGTCCTGGCTACACTGGCTTAATTCTGATGTGGCGATGGTCTACAAGGCGGGTGCCGGGGTGGTGTTGCTGATCGGGTGGATCATCTACCTACGCGCCACCTGGAACTCGCTGGGGGCGTTGGGTACGGTGTTGGCGACCGCGTTTTTCGGCGTAGTGATCTGGTTGTTGATCGAGTGGGGCTGGCTGAGTCTCAATGACGGTTCCGTGATGCAGTGGGTGGTCGAGTTTGTCTTGAGCGGGGTGCTGGCGGTCGGCATGTCGTGGTCACATATTCGCCGCAAGATGTCGGGACAGTACGATACCGATGAGATCGAGGGCTGAGCGGTCAGTCTAGGGTCGTTGGATCGAGCGGGAGTGCCCTGCTCGATCACATGGCAGCACGGTAGCGAGACGACGTATCCTGATCGACAGGTTGTGGCTTTAGCTGGCGGTTACAGCCAGTAATACCAACCTACAACTAGGCCACCGGTTCCAGTCGATACAGGTAGCAGCTGGCCTGCCCTGCGTTCAAACTGCGATGTAGCTGCCAGTGTGCCGGTACCGGCAGCGGCTGTAGCGCTTTCTCCGCTTCGATATAGATCCAGCCATTGGGTTTGAGCAGTGCTCGCTGCTCGATCAACTCGCAGCATTGCGCCAGCATCGCCTTACCGAACGGCGGGTCGAGAAATATCAGGTCGAACTGAGACTCGGTGTGGCTGCTTTGCAGCCAGCGTTCGGCCTGAGCCAGGGCCACATCTGCCTGCTGCTCTGCCTCGAGCAGGCTCAGGTTCTGGCGCAGTTGGCGTACCACTGCATCGGCACTGTCGACCAGAGTTAGCCGCTCGGCACCGCGTGACAGCGCTTCGAGCCCCAGCGCTCCGCTACCGGCGAATAGGTCGAGGCAGTGAGCGCCGGGGATCTGGGTCTGTAGCCAGTTGAACAGGGTCTCACGTACGCGATCGGTAGTCGGACGCAGGCCCGGCAGGTCGGCGAACTCAAGTTTCCGCCCGCGCCAGCGCCCACCGATAATACGAAGTTTATTGGCTCCTTTGGCTTGAGCGGCGCCTGTTGATCCGGGGCGACGCGGCGGTGCGCGGCGGGTTGAGAGTTTGTTGGAGGGGCGTCGGGCCATGTGTCGGATTCGCTGCTATTAGGTACGGGTTGTCAGATTAGGCGTCAGGTTCGGTCGTCGGAGTGATTCGAGGCTCGAACAAAATGGCGGTTGATTGAGTTAACGATTGCTGGCGGCATAAAAACGCTCGGGTTGAAGCAGTTCCAGCAACTGCTGGCGTATCTGTGCTCCGGTCAGCGCCGCTATTGTAGCGTCAAACTGTGGCAGATAATCCACCGGTAGTGCGTAAAAAGCGATTGCTTCCAGTTGGTCGGCGACCGCTGCCGGTTGATGCAGGCGTTGCTCCAATTGTTCACGCAGCTGGTCGGCGGCGTGTTCCAGCTCCCAGTCGGGCATCGTGGCCAGTTGCTGAAGAATTTGCGTTATCTCGGTGAGTAGCCATTGCGGCGGGGTCGTGGCGGTCGGTAAGC
>JBFFKD010000032.1:0-12166 GCA_041555595.1 Motiliproteus sp. | reverse complement strand
GCATGTAGGGGAATTCGAATCGTATGACCCGAATACCCTGCTGTGCCAATCCGTCGGCGATCGTCTGCATAAACGGATGATCCATTCCTGCACCTGCACCGTGGGCAAGCAGTAATTGAATCGGTGCATTATCAGGGCCGTCGCAGCGTCGCAGGATTGCCTGCGGTGCTGATTGTGGCAGGGTGTTGTTGATCAATCTAATCCCACTGTTTTCGAGTGTTAAATAAATCGGCGTGATTGATGCGCTTTGATCGATAATTTCACCAAGCACCGATTTAAAGCACTGATTCAAATCCCTCGAACTGAGGTGGCCCTAAATAGATATCTTTTCGACTGTTACCGGCGTTAGCGTGAGCCTGACGGAACTGCTCTGAGCGGGTCCAGCCTTCAAATGCAGACCTGTCTTGCCATACCGAGTGGCTCGCGTAGAGGCTGTGCTCGTCGGTGGTTGATCCTTTGAGTAGGTTAAAACTGATGAAGCCGGGTACTGTATCGAGGAAGGTTTCACGATCTCGCCAGATCTGCTCGAACACTGGCTCGTTCCCGGGTTTGATCCTGAAGCGGTTCATCGCAATATACATAATCATTCCTATCGGTTAGTGACGTTTGGTCGTTAACAAATGAATAGGTTCAGCCTGTCAGCGGTGTTAGGTCCAGCTGTCCCTGCTTGAGTGCAGGGCACCAGTAGTAGCCGCCACTGATTGGCTGGGTAAAACGGAATAAAGCATCACAGATCCCATCTTCTAGGCCGATCATGCGTTCTAACTGAGCTTCGAACGACTGCAGACTATGCGTGAAGGCGACAAACATCAAACCGCTGCCGTGGAGATCGGACCAGGGCATGGAGCGGCGTAGCAAGAACGCTTCGGGTTTGAAACTCTCCTGTGCGGTGCGTTTGACATGAGCCGACTCGGGCGCATCGTCTAGCTCTTTATTATCACTGAGACGGCGGCCGATGGAGTCATCTTGTTGCTGCTGCGACATTGCCTGGAAGTGATCGAAGTTATGCTGCCACTGTTGTACTGCGACGAAACTTGAACCGAGCAGGCGGGGATCATGGCTGAAAGCGGTCTGGATTGCGTCTTCCCCTTCGGGATTCTCCGTTCCGTCTTCGTAACCGGTCAGATCCCTGCCCTCTAGGTGCTTAAAGCCGTCAACGGCTCGCGTAAGAGTGAAACCACGGGCAAGTTGTTCGATCAGTTGCTGGCCCTGTAGTAGCAGCTGACCACGGTCATCTCCGCGTATCCAGACCCAGAGTGCATAGGGTGTTGAGGGGATATCGATGCCGTTGGTTGAGTAGCTTGGGAACGGTTTTAACTGTGCCAGATCGGCTCCGATCGTTGATGTCAGCGATGGTCCGAGTCCAACGACCAGATCTGGCTCGATGGCGATCTGTGCAAGCAGTTGGTGCAGCAGTTTGGCTTGGGTGCCGGGCACGATGCTGAAGTTCAGATACCGACTATGTGCGGGAAGTGGCGCTAAAATGCCTGACTGGGCAGTGGTCATCGCTGATCATCCTTGTTTGGCTGGGTTTGAACTGATGCGTTGTTTTGCTCAAGCAACGCGAGGTTGGTGTTGTCTCGGTTACAGACCCATTAATTGTCGTTGGATTGCCAGGTCCTGTGCTTTACGCCGGGCAAACTGTTTTAACTCGTCGTTACAGTTTAGCTGGTCAAGGTTAGCGGGTAATTCGGCTCCGGCACTGATCAATGCACCGATCGGCATGTTCCGTTGAGCGATTAGTAACCTGCTCAGCACTGAATCTCCGTTGCGTAAATGGGTATTGAGGTTGCCGCCATATTGCACGAGGCGGTTTAGCAACAGCAGTAGCTGGTTGTCGTCGCTGAGGTTCAGACAATTGAACAGTGGCTCGCCATCATCAGCGTTAGGGTCGGCACCGGCGTCGAGCAGCAGGCTGGTCAGGCTCAGGGCTTGCTCTGGCGAGTTGATTGCAACAGTTAACAGCAGCTGATTAGCGGCGTCTCTTTGTGGCAGCTTGGCTCCGGCTTCGAGTAGCTTTTGCAAGCTTTCGGGCTGTTGCAATCGCAGAGCTTGCTCTAGCGGTGGTCGCTCGAGGGCATCCTTTGACTCAGAGGCGAGGCGAAGTGGGCGATTGATATCGTCCCCCGCCTTGATCGATTTGAGCAGTAATTTAAGGTCGTTGTGCTGCAATGCACGGGCGAGGCGCGACTGGCCAAACAGGTTCTTGAGCATGCCGTTAGAGACGCTGCTGGTATTCGCCCGTTTTGGCGACAATAGGATCTAGGTTCTGAACTCGGGCCTGTTTCAATAGGCGGCAAGAGAGGCGCTTGTTTAGGTGTTTAAGCGCGTTCTTGTCGTCCCGGCGGATCGGATGTTCGATAGCAAAGGCCATGGATGTTCCTGAATCGGAATTATTGTTTGAAAAGGGCGCGCCATTATCGGTTATGTAACCGGCTCACAGTGGGCAGAGATTTTGCCAATGCGGGCCGGTCAATTGAAGTCAAAAGCGCGGTCAACTCGGTTGCGGCAGGTCGGGCAAATTGGCGGTCAAGCTGCCGATATGCTGCTGCAGTTTTTGACCGGCGTTGTCGTCGTTCATATGTTGCAGTAGTCGTGCTAACTCGGCGTAAGCTTCCGCTGATGGGGATAACTGTAAACTCCTTTCGAAATGGCTTTGAGCTTGCTGCCACTCGCTATTACGCAGTGCCAGTCGTCCCAGTGCCAGTTGTAAGGTTGCATCGTTAGGGTGCTGTTGCTGCCAGGACTTAGCTTGCTTGAACTGCTTGGCGGCATCGCCGCCGTTGATCTGACCGTAGCTATCGACCAGCTGTGGTTGCCACTGTTTGTTAAGGCGCTCTTTGAGGAAACTCTCGGCCTGGGCGCCGGCATCGCATTCTAGCAGTAGCTCAACCTGCCGTCCGATCAGATTTGGGTCGTGTCGCAAGGTTTTAGGGATCGATTTCCAGCCGTGCATCAGCATCCGCTGGCGGACTTCGCTGTCGGCACCCTTGGATACCGAATCAAGATTTTTCTGCAGGTGCCCTAGGTAGACCTGCTGCTCGAGTTGCTGCAATTGAGCGTCGGGGTAGGCCTGATACTTACGCAGATCCGGCAACAGCTTCACAATCGAGCCCCAGTCTTTGAGCTGCGAATAGGTGTGTGCCAGTTGCTTGAGGATATAGCTGTTCTTGGGGGCTTTGTTGCGCAGTCGAACCAGTGTTGCCAGCGCTTGCTGCCATTGGCCGCGTTCGATCTCGATTTGACTCTGGATAATGCCGACCGCGACCTCAGCCTTGGGTGCGGCAAGGCGCGCTTGATCGAGCAGTTCATCACAGCTTTCGTGTTGGTTTTGCTCGTGTGCTGCGCGGGCCGCAGCGAGATAGTTGACCAGCGCCACACCCGAACGGGGCGCCGCCTGGCTCAACAAGCGCTGAGCTTTGGACCAGTTACCCGCCGAAAGTGCGTTGAGGCCGCTTTGTGTTTTGCTGTTGGCGCGTTGACGGCCGCGGTTTTCACTCCAGTCGTGAATTTTACGCCGCCGCTGCAGCAGATACTGGATCGTTTGTAGCGATAGGTAGAGTGCGGCAAAGGCAACCAGCAGCACCATCGATAGACCCCAGATACTGGTTTCGACAGTCGTGTCCTGATAACTAAGCAGGACATATCCCGGGTCTTTGACGATCAACTCACCGACCACCGAACCGGCTAGCAGAACGATTAGGGCAAATACCAGCAGCAGTTTCATCGGGCTGCCCCTTCGAGATTATGCAGCTCGGCTAAGTAGGTGTTGAGTTGTTTTAACGAGCCTGAGATGTTGGGCAGCGGCGGTGAAATTTCTATCCCTTGCAGTGCTCTCAAGTTTTGGACCAGTGCCTGGGTGGTGGGGTCAGTGGCTTCGAAGTAACTGCCGATCCAGGCTGTCGCGTTGGTCAGCGCGGTATCGAATACCTGCTGCTTGCCCTGCAGCAATGCTAACTGGGCTTGCTCGAGCATCAGGTGTAGGTTTTGAGTGAGAAAGTAGTGCTGTTCGGGTGATAGCAGCGGAGTGACCGGATCGTCGCGATGACGAATCACAATTAGCTTGCCGAGCTTGTCGACAGTATTGGCCCAGGACTGGCTGATGCCATCCTGCCAACTTTCCGACATGCTGTCGGTCGTGATCTGCTGCAACATCTCCGGCAGTTGATGTTTATCGGTGGTTGGCAACAGACGCAGATGATCGACCTGCGAATTGATCGCAGCCAGTTTGACGAATATTCCTTCGATGTCGAGCGAGGGTACCGCTTCGAGCGCGATAATATCCTGCGCAAGCGCCTTGCGAACCGGGTAGATCGATACATCTTCCGTCTCTAGCAGGATCTTGTCTGCACCTTTGAGCAAGCTTAGTGCGCCGCTGGCAGTACGCTCCATCAATACTCGCTGATTCGCCAATCGCAATAGATATTCGACCTCTGCCAACAACCAGTCTTTACGGCTATCAGTGCCGAGTTTGCTAACCTGTTGCATCGATTTGGCGAGCCGGTTTTGCAGCTCGTTAACATTTTGTTGCTGGGCATCGGCAGTCTTTCGGATCTGGTTGAGTTCACCCAGGATTTGGCCGTTCTGTTGCTGCAGTTGCCGATTGATCCCGTTGCTGTCACTGAGCTGGCTCTTAAGCGTGCTGACCTGCTCTGACTGCTGGATCTGTAGCTTTTGAATCAGGGTATAGCCGTAGCCAATCACGGCCAGAGCGATCAAGGCCAGCACTAAAGCGAAGATCGCCAGCTTAGATAACGGTGACTTTGTCGTTACAGCTTTTGCCTCCGGCGCTTTCGGGGAGGCGGGTTTGGCTTGGGTCGGTTCCGGTTTGACGGGATCGGATTTGCTCGAGGCGGGTTTAGTCAGGTCAGGCTTGGTCGAAGACGTTGTTACTAAAGGCGTTTTCGATGTGGTTTTATTGGCTTCGGATGATTTAGATGCAGTTGGTGTTGTTGCTTCTGATGAGTCAGTGCCTGACGTAGCGGCCGCTACGGAGTTGTCTGATGGCTCTGCTTTGATGGTACCAACGCCGCTGTCTTTCTTGGCGCTTGCGGCTCCTGCCGTAACTTCAGTGGCGTCTGCGTTGTCGGATGCCGCTGGCTGGGTTGCTGCGTTATCGCTCTTGGTTTTTTTTTCCACGTCAGGATTCCACTTTGTCTGGGTTGTGGTGGCTGTCTGGCTATTTACATGGCAACTGCTGTGAGTGCCGCTAACATCGCCTCATCGGTCGCATTGGCGGCTACCTGGATCTGTTTAAACTGATACTGAGCCGCGAGTTCAGCAACACGCTGGCTAGGTACGATCAGCATGCACCCGGTCAACGTACTAACACCGGCGGTTTCGCCCCCTGTCAGGGTGACCAGATTAGTTAATGCTTCGCCGCTGGTCACTAACATAGCTGAAGCAGCTGATTTATATATGATACTTTCGATCTCTGCCTGACTATAGACCGGTATCTCTCGGTGATAAAGCTCGACGTAGTCAACTTGGGCTCCGCGTTGCTGCAATGTATCCCCCAGTAGCTCGCGCCCCCCCTGGCCACGGCAGATCAGTACCCTCTGGCTAGATAGGTGTTGCAGCTGGGGACGTTGCAGCAGGGCTTCGCTGTTCATCGCGGTATCTGCCGGCTGTAGATTGCTGACCGGCAGATCGCATTGCTGCAGCATTCTCGCAGTGGCCGATCCGACCGCCAGCCAGTCGATATTGAGCGGTAGTTGCGGCCAGTATTGGTCGATCCACTGGTGCGCCAGCCGGACCGCGTTGGCGCTGACGAAGATAACCGAGTGGTACTGGTCGAGGTTGAGAATGCAGTGCTTGAGAGCTTGATAACCGCTGTCTGACTCGGTTACAGGGACGATCTGCAGAGTTGGGAAGGGGATCGGCTCTGCTCCGAGATCGCTTAGCCGTTGGTAAATAGGTCCGGCCTGGTGGGCTGGCCGGGTGACCAGCACACGTTGCCCCGCCAGCGGCAGGGCCGTGCCATCGACGTTAGCGTCGCGTTGGCTCATTTGCCGTAGACGTCTCGTAGAATAACGTCAGCGCCTTGGCTCAGTAGTTCTTCGGCCAGCTGAATGCCCAGCGCTTCGCAATCTTCGGCGGCGCCGCGGACTTCTGCCCGCAATACCTTTGAACCGTCAGGGCGGCCGACCAGACCGCGCAGGTAGATTTGATCACCGGCCTGGTTGAGCGTCGCGAAAGCACCGATAGGTACCTGACAGCCACCCTCCAGCCGTTTGTTCATCGCCCGTTCGGCCAGCACACAGTATGCGGTGGGCTGGTGATGCAGCACCTGAAGCAGGTCGATGACGCGTTGGTCATCGGTTCGGCACTCGACACCAACGGCACCCTGGCCACCGGCGGGCAGGCTAACGGTATCGTCGATCTGAGCTTTGATCCGATCGGCCATTTCGAGGCGGATCAATCCGGCTGATGCCAGGATGATGGCGTCGTAGTCACCGGCATCAAGCTTGGCTAATCGGGTGTTGACGTTGCCGCGCAGGAAATTGATCTGCAGATCCGGGCGCAGTTCACGCAGCTGGGTTTCGCGACGCAGGCTAGAAGTGCCGACGATCGCACCCTGCGGCAGTTCGTCGAGGCTGTTGTAACGGTTGCTGACAAAGGCGTCGGTCGGGGTTTCACGTTCACAGATGATCGCCAGATCAAGTCCTTCGGGGAACTCCATCGGCACATCTTTCATCGAGTGCACCGCGATATCTGTCTCATTGGCCAGTAGAGAGGTTTCCAGCTCTTTGACGAACAAGCCTTTGCCACCAACCTTGGATAGCGGTGCGTCGAGGATCTTGTCACCGCGTGAGACCATGCCGTGCAGCTCGACCGTCAGCCCCGGATGCGCGGCTTCCAATTCTGCCTTGATAAATTCGGCTTGCCATAGGGCAAGTGGGCTTTTACGGGTGGCGATACGGATCAGATTGGCGCTCATGGCTGGGTCTCGTCTAACTGGGCAGTGGCTGCACGCGTCATTGAATAGATTGCTGGGTCGGTAACTACACGAAAAAACAGCACGGAGTGTACCAGAATGACCACGCTTCGACAGTGTTTAGCGGTTGTGAGGGCGGGCTGTTAGCGATCAATCAAACTACCATTTGCGCGTCGCGATCGGTGGAGCGGCCATGTATAATGCGCGACTTGAGAATTGCTGCGGTATCCGACCGCTCCGATCCAACCGTCACAACAAGCATCAGCAGGAAATCAGGCAACCATTATGTCCAACACTAACCAGCAGTGGGGTGGTCGTTTCAGCGAAGCCACCGACGCCTTCGTGGCACGTTTTACCGCCTCGGTCGATTTTGATCAGCGGATGTATCGGCAGGATATTCAAGGCTCGGTAGCGCACGCCAAGATGCTGGCCAAGGTCGGAGTGCTGACCAACGAGGAGCGTGACACCATCCTCGCGGGCTTGCAGGAGGTGATGGACGAGATCGAGAGCGGTCAGTTCGAATGGTCGGTCGCATTGGAAGATGTTCACATGAACATCGAAGCTGCGTTGACCGAGAAGATTGGTATTACTGGCAAGAAGCTGCACACCGGTCGTTCACGTAACGACCAGGTGGCGACCGATATCCGGCTCTACCTGCGAGACGAGATGCGGGTGATTTTGTCCGAACTGAACCGGCTGCAGCAGGGCTTGTTGGATGTGGCTGAGCGTGAAGCCGATACCATCATGCCCGGTTTTACCCATCTGCAAACGGCTCAGCCGGTCACCTTTGGCCACCACCTGCTGGCCTGGTTCGAGATGCTGCAGCGTGACTACGGTCGGATGGAAGACTGTCTTAAACGGGTTAACATCATGCCGCTGGGCGCCGCCGCGCTGGCCGGCACCACCTACCCGATCGATCGTCATTACACCGCAGAGTTGCTGGGGTTTGAGCGTCCGAGCGAGAATTCGCTCGACTCGGTCAGCGACCGAGATTTCGCCATTGAATTCTGCGCCGCCGCTAGCTTGGTGATGACCCACCTATCGCGCGCCTCTGAAGAGTTGGTGCTGTGGACTTCGGCGCAGTTCAATTTTATCGATCTGCCCGACCGATTCTGTACTGGTTCGTCGATCATGCCACAGAAGAAAAATCCTGACGTGCCCGAGCTGGTGCGTGGTAAAAGCGGCCGGGTTACCGGTCATCTGATGTCGTTGCTGATGCTGATGAAATCGCAGCCTCTGGCTTATAACAAAGACAATCAGGAAGACAAAGAGCCGTTGTTCGATGTGATCGATACCCTGCAGGGCTGTCTGCGTGCCTACGCCGACATGATCCCCGCCATCACCTCCAACAAAGCCGAGATGCGCGAAGCGGCGCTTCGAGGATTCTCAACCGCAACCGATCTGGCTGATTACCTGGTTCGCAACGGCGTTGCGTTCCGCGATGCTCATGAGATTGTCGGTAAATCGGTTGCTTACGGTATCGATCAGAGCAAAGATCTGGGCGAGATGAGCCTGGAAGAGCTACGCCAGTTCTCTGATCAGATCAGCGATGATGTGTTCGAGGTGCTGACATTAGAGGGTTCGGTCGCTGCCCGTGATCATATCGGCGGCACCGCGCCTGATCAGGTTCGGGCTGCGGTTGCTCGGGCGCGTGAGTTGTTGACTGCGCGGAGCTGATTTGTTCCGGCGTTGGCGGTAATGGGCTGAGTTTTATGACTCAGCCCCTTTGTTGTTTGCCGTGATGGAAGCCTCATAGTGTGGGGCGACAGCACTCTCGAGCCACAGCCCGGTGTTGCTAATCCAGCGTGATGTCGACCATCAGGTCCGATGCGATCGCTTCAAGCGCGTCCTGCAGATCGTCCAGATCCGCGTCTTGCGGAATGAGTAGCGAGGCTTGTGCTTTGAACAGTTGTTCGGCCGACATCGAGCCGCTGACCACTTCGGTCGTCAGTTCCTCAACACTAATGTTGCGGGCGGCTAGGGCGCGCGAGATGTCACGAACGATGCCGGGCTTGTCGTGGCCGATTAGTTCCAGTGTGAGAGCCTGACCGCTGGTCTTGGCAGTGCCGCTGGCTGATTCGGCGACAACGTTTACGCTCAGCCCTTGCTGGGCAAGGTCTTCCAGCGCAGTGGTCAGCGAGGCGACGCGATCGGAGTCGGTAGAGGCGATCAGGATGCCGGCGAACTGGCCTGCCAGCCGCGACATGCTGCTCTGCTGCCAGTTGGCGCTGTGTTCGGCCAAGGTGGTGGATAGCAGTTCGACCAGGCCGGGTTTATCGGGGCCGATAGCGGTAAGGATCAAAGATGTTTTCATTATCGAGTATTCTCATTGGGTTGCGTAGCGTTATGTTGCACGGTGAAACGGTGCCTGTACGATTACGTGCTTCTATTGGGTAAATAGTTGCTGCATTCTATGCCGGTGTTTGTGGTTATCGCAATGGCAGAGGATTTCACTCACCATTGCACAGGTTAGCGTGCTTCTAAAAAGCTTAGCTTTTAACCGTCTGAATGCCGCTGAAGCGGTTTGATAATCTATGACCGAACTGTTTTCTATCTTTGCGGCACTGGGGCCGGTCTTTGCACTGGTCGCGTTGGGCGCAGTTTTCCGATTGATCAATTTCCCCGCCGCTGAATTTTGGCCGCTGGCCGAACGCTTCACCTATTACCTGCTGTTTCCTGTGTTGTTGGTTTTGAAAATATCGACCACAGCGCTGCCGCAGCATGGGGTAGGGCCGGTTGTGACCGGGTTGTTGCTCGTGTTGGTGATTATGGTGTCGGCCTCGTTGCTGGTAGCGCGATTGCTGAAACTTGACAGCGCGGCGTTGAGTTCGTTGTTTCAGGGCGGGGTACGGTTCAACACCTACGTCGGTCTAGCGGCCGCTGCCGAACTGTTTGGCGAGCAGGGGATCCTTTGGGGTGCGCTGTTTCTGGGGGTGATGATTCCGCTGGTTAATGTCGCTTGTGTCACTGTGTTTATCGTGTCGGGACAGAGTAAGCAGGGATGGCGGGAGCTGTGGTGGTCGCTGATCAAAAACCCGCTGATTATCGCCTGTTTACTGGGTGGAACGCTGAATTTATCGGGTGTCGGGATGCCGGATCCTTTGGTGCCAGTGTTGGGGCTGCTGAGTCAGATGGCGCTACCTCTGGGTCTGTTGGCGGTCGGGGTTGGGCTGGATCTGAAAGTGTTGCGTGGCGGAGGTTCTGCTCTGTGGATCTCCTGCGGGCTTAAGCTGATCGTGTCACCGCTGTTGTTTGTCATGATTGCTGCGCTGCTCACTCTGCCTCAAGACGCTACGTCGGTATTGTTGATCTTTGCAGCGTTGCCGACGGCGCCGTCCGCTTATATTCTGGCGCGACAGATGGGTGGCGATGCACCATTGATGGCGGCAATTATCACCCTGCAAACGCTATTGGCGATGGTGACCATGCCGGTCGTTCTGGCTGTCGTTGAATTAATATAAGGTCTGATGTGGCGGCGGCGATAGTTATCTATTCTGTAACAATCGCTATCGTGACGGATGAATGCTTTTTATAGCTTGGTAATGTTGAATTCGTGAAGACGTTTGATGCTGGAGTACCGTTGTGTTTGCTAAACCCGAATTTTCCATCTTGCTTTTTATCGCCGCATTGTTGTTTTTTGCCTGGCCGTTGATGGAGGTTGCCCGGGGATTGCCGCCGATGGGACGGTTGGTCTATTTTTTTGGTATCTGGGGAGTCGTGATCGGTTTGAATTTTTTAATGTTCCGGCGGAGTCGTTAACCTAGATGTTTTCCTCTACAACAGTGTTCTTGGCTTTCTTGGGGTATATGGCGATTCTGTTCGGTATCGCTCAAGTGGTAGAGCGTACTCCGCGTGTCTCGGCTTATCTGTCCAATCGCCCTTGGGTCTACGCATTATCGATTACCGTTTACTGCACCTCTTGGACCTTTTATGGCAGCGTCGGCATGGCGTCGCGTGAAGGGTTGGCTTATCTGCCAACCTATCTAGGACCAACCCTGATGATCGGCTTGTGGTGGATGGTGCTGCGTAAAATTGTCCGTATTAAAGAGCAGCGCAATATTACCAGTATCGCTGATTTTATCTCGGCCCGTTACGATCGCTCGCAAGGGGTGGCGATGATCGTTACGTTGATCGCATTGTTGGGCACCGTGCCTTACATCGCGATCCAGTTGAAAGCGGTGGTGACCAGTTTCAGCATTATTACCGGTGGTTCGATTAATGAGCTCGATTGGGGGGGGATGGGCTTGTGGGCGACCTGCCTGCTGATCGCCTTTACCGTCCTGTTTGGCGCTCGGCGGCTTGATCCAACCGAGCGTCATCAGGGCATGATGGCCGCCTTGGCCGTCGAGTGCGTGGTGAAATTGGTGGCGTTTTTGGCAGTCGGAATGTTTGCCACCTTTGGTCTCTTCGGCGGCTTTAATGAGCTGTTTTCTGCGCTGCCCGCCACCGAGCTGGATCAGCTGACCCGGGTCGGTAGCGGCGAAACCGCAGCCTATACCCGCTGGATGACGGTGCTGTTTGTCTCGATGGCGGGCATTTTGTTCTTGCCTCGACAGTTTCATACCGCCGTGGTCGAAAACTGTAATGAGCAGCATATCCGCACCGCGATCTGGTTGGTGCCTGGATATATGCTGCTGATCAGCCTGTTTGTGGTGCCGTTGGCGGCTGCCGGGCGAGCCTCGGGCTTAGCGCCGGAGATGTCTGATTTCTATGTGTTGCTGTTGCCGCTACAAGCTGACCAGCAGGCGCTGTCGGTACTGGTATTTCTGGGTGGGTTAGCCGCTGCCACCGGCATGATTATCGTTAGCTCGGTGACGCTTGCGACCATGAGTACCAATCACCTGCTAGTGCCGCTGATCGATCGTTTTGATGAGTTGCACGTGTTCAAGCGTTACCTGCTGCCGGCACGTTGGCTGGCTATTGCGCTGGTGATCCTGTCCAGTTATCTGTTTGCCAGTGAGCTAACGGAAGGCCGAACACTGGTCAATGTCGGCATGTTAGGGTTTTGTGCCGCGTTGCAGTTTGTACCGGTGATCTTTGGCGGTTTGTTTTGGCTTAAGGGCAATAAAGCTGGGGCGTTGCTGGGGCTGGGTCTGGGCTTCGCTATCTGGTTTTATACTCTGATGGTGCCGCTGCTGGCGCAGTCTGATCTGTTGCCGATGAGTCTGATTGATGAAGGTCCGTGGCAGATCGTTTGGCTTCGTCCCGAGGCGCTGTTTGGCATGGATC
>JBFFKD010000031.1:0-12573 GCA_041555595.1 Motiliproteus sp. | reverse complement strand
GTCGCCATCCTGATAGCGCAGCGGATAGCCGCGCAGTCCCTGTTCGCCCCCCAGCAGTAACTGCTGATGGGCGGGGAGGTTGCGCACATAGTTAAGGTCGAGGGCGGCATAGACGCCGGTCAGGTTGGGGCTGGTTTGGTAGTATCTAAGCTGGTTGCTGACAGAAAGGTCATCACTGTGATTGTTATCCTGGTCCCAGAACCCCTCCAGCGCAAGCTTGGCGGTGAGGAGTTGGTTAGGGCTCGGTTGCCAGGCGTTGCTAGCATTAAAAGCGTAAGCCAGACGGTCACTGTCACCGCCCCAGCGGCGGTCGCTCCAGCCGATTTTAGCGAACCAGCTGCGCCCTAGATTAATATCTTCTGTTTGATATATTTGGTTTAAATTACTAAGACTTATGAAGTTATCTTCAACCAGTTGATAGCCTAGCCAGAGGTGGCTGGTTTGGCGGTTGGCGGGGAAAGGGGTAGGCAGAATCTGGTCCGGTTCGGGACTGAATTTCAATTCACGCCAACTGAATCCGAGCCTGTTACGACGCGTGATGCTGTGCTCCTGACTGACCAAAAAACCGTAGCTGATATCGTAATTTTTCTGCAGGGTGCGAAAGGCTGCGACCGATTGACCGCGTTGATAGCGTGACTCAACCCGATTATTCTCATCGACGACCAGCGCCAGTGCCCATTGCGTATCCAGGCTGTAAAACGGTCTCGCCACTACCAGCTGCTGTCGGTTGCCATCGTCACTGTCGCTATAGCGCAGCTCCAGACTTAGGCGGCTGCCGAACAGATTTGGATCCTGGTATTCAACGCCCACTCCCTCCCGATCAACCGATTTTTTTTGTTCTAGTGCTAGCCGTTTACCCAACCCCACCAGGTTGCTGTCGCGCAGTACCAACGAGCTGGTATTGGTGCCGCCGGCTCGGGTGAGCGAAATACCGGGCGTCAGGGTCCAGACGTCTTTGGTGACCACCATGACATCAACCCGTTGACCGCAATGGCGAAAGGGAAAAATCTTGGCATCATAAAGGTATTCGGTATTGCGCAGGGCACGGGCAGACTGCTCCAGCAGTTCAGCATCGTAGACACTCCCTTCAGTGAATAGCAGGATCGCTCGAATTGTGCTTTCACGGGTTGTTATATGCAGGCGATTGGCACCGCGAAACAACCAGTTATCCTCTTGCGGATCTTCAGTGTCAAAAATGGCCAGTCGGCGCACTACTATGTCACCGATAGCGGCATCCGCCGGTAAGTTGGCAGGATTGAGCTCCCATTGGCGGTGACTGAAATCGAACGGGATATCGTCGCTGTTGACCCAGTCCTGACATTGATCTGAACTCGCCGGTTGACTCATGACCGGGAACGCAAGCAACAGCAGTAATCCCAGCGCGCTGCGGGACGCTCGACACCAAGCGTTTGGGAAGGGTGCTGTTAGCACTGTTGGACAATGCCTGCGCTGTTTCGACATAGAGCTTAGTGGCTATCTGGGTTCAGGATGAGTAGCGGCAATCTATCTGCGGGCAGAAAAAGTACCGGATCAGGATCATTGTAGGCCGTGGAAAGCCGATCAAGCCTGACAAGGTGGTAAATGAGCTGCAGTCGCTCTTTCACCACGCCGCTATCGATCCAACCAGGGGGGCTTCTTTGTGTCGTACTGATATAGTGTTGCTTGTCCAGCAATCGATAGGATAGCGATATGAACGTCCCAGAATATTCTGTTGCGCCGGTTATTCAAGGCAGCATGCTCGAAGAGCAGAGGGTGATCTCTGAGCGCCTCAATGCTGGGGTTAATGAACCTCAGTTGATGCTTTGGCAGTATGATGAACCCGCCATCATTATGGGCTGCTCTCAACGTCCAGATGAGGGGCAACTGCAACGTGCCGCAAAGGCACAGTTGCCCATTATGCGCCGTGGTTCCGGTGGCGGAGCTGTATTGGCGGGGCCTTGGATGCTCAGTGCAACTCTCTTTATCCCAACCGAGCACCCGGTCGGTAAGTTGGATCTGATTAAGCTGTTTGGCTGGATCGAGCGGATATGGATTGAAGCACTGATCGAGTGTGACGTTAGCTGCAGAGGGGTCGATAAGGCTCTAATTGATCAATCCAAACAGATATCAAAACAGCAAGGGGTCGAGTGGGCATGTTATGCGTCATTGTCGCACGGTGAAGTGGTCAGCCCGGACGGTAGAAAACTGCTGGGCCTGGCGCAGATCCGAAAGCGCAAGGGGATAGCGCTGGTCAGTGGTCTGCATCTTCAGCCCTGTGATTGGCGAGTGCTCTGTGATGTGGTGGTTAATGATAAGGCCCAAGCCGCCGTGCTCGAATCGTTGAACAGTAATGCGGAGCAGTTGAGTCGTGCATCGGCAGCCCGTCTACTGCCGAAAATTATCAGAAGTTTAACCAAGGGGTTGCCTGAGGATTTTCAGCGACTGCAGCCTGTGCTAACAAGCTAACGTTGGAACGCACCGTCAATTTTTTAATGTGGCGATCGGGTCGACTCGTGTGCTGCTCACCCTGCCTAACGCCATGTCGGAATAACTCCTGCCAGATCATCAGCAGGGCGGAGAACGGTGCGCGGGTTGCCGGTTTAATGTTCTCTTGAGTGCTCTTTTTGCAACGCTACTTCTTTTTATTGTATTTCTTTTGTATTGTTATTAGTTGGTTGTGGTTTTTTGTTAATGTTAATTATGGTTTTTAGTGGTGGTTTCTAGATGCCAATTAAAAAATTGTTAGTCGGTTTTATTGGTCTGCGGGTATTGGCGTTTCAAGATTGTTTTGGTTGATCAGGATGATCTCAATCTCCTCCACAATCGCTTCCTGACGCATCCTGTTGACCCCTCGTTGTAATTCAAGCAACTGTTGTTCGAGTTTTTTTATCGCGCCTTGGAGGTGGGCGATACGCAGTTGGTTTTCGGCCATTAGTGACAGATATAGCAGCTGTTGTAGGCATGCAAACAGATAGTGCTCGCCAAGCCCGAGCAGTAACTTTTCTGGATTGAGATTGAGTACCGGAGTGGCACCTGACGCCCGCGATCGTTCGAACTCGCGGAAGGGGGGCAGTAGCTCCTGCTTGCTGAGCTGGTTTGAATCGGGGTGGTTGAACAGCACGCTGAGCTGAAAGGGTCCATGCTGTTGTTCTATGTCAGCTAGCTGCCTAGTTACATTGATCAGGACAGTTTCGACCTCCTCTGTGGCGTTTGCCCCTGATAACAGGGCCAGCGTTTCAACGCCGTTGAGTGGATGTTGGTTGAGTCGATGGCCGATAATAACGAGCCATTTTGGCTGTAGTTGCTGCAGCCGGACTTCGGTTTGCTGTGCGAGCCGCTGATTGAAATCACCACAAAAACCGCGTTCAGAACCGATAAGCAGGCATAAATGTTGATGCGGTTTGCCGCTGGGTAGGGCATCGGGGTAATGGCTGCAACTGACTTGGGCGCTCTGTTTGATCTGTTGAACGATACGGGTTTGGGCGTGCAGGTAGCGTTCGAGTTTGCGTGTTTCCATGAAGGCGAGGTTTTTCATCGCTGTCATAATGTCGCCGATATCACTCAATCGATGAATCTGATTGTTAAGATCGCGTTGGTTACTCATCGGGATGTTCCGGTTTTAGCCATTGATGAACCGCCTTGAGCCACTCATCGCGAGGGTGATCGAGGGTTAGAGTCGAAAACAGTGCCTGTTCTCCCAAGTTGTGGACGGTGGATTGAATAGCATCGAGTGGGTAGTCGTCTAGCAAGCCGTCGTTAAAGGCGATCAGCCAACTCAGATGCGATTCGGTCGGTTGGGTGTCGAACCGTCCCTGTTTAAGGATCTCTCTTAGCACTGCGCCACGTTTGAGCTGGTGTTGCATCGTCGGTTCGAGCCGGGCCCCGATATGGGTGAATCCTTCAAGTTCCAGAAATTGCAGGTAGTCGAGTTTCATCCGTCCTGCTTCCTGTTTGATCCGAGGGTGTTGTGCGGCCCCACCGATGCGAGATACGGAACGGGTGATATCGATGGCTGGTTTGAAGCCGATCGCGAACAGCTCCTGGGTCAGATAGATCTGACCGTCTGTGATCGAGATCAGGTTGGTTGGGATATAGGCGGCTATCTCGCCTTGCTGGGTTCCGACGATCGGTAATGCCGTCATGCTGCCGCCACCGTTCGCACTGTTGAGCCGGGTGGAACGTTCGAGTAGCCGGGCATGGATCGAAAAGATATCGCCTGGAAACGCTTCTCTGCCCGGTGGTCGACGTAGTAACAGCGATAGCTCGCGATACAGCCTGGCGTGGGTGCTGAGGTCGTCGTACACCACCAGAGTATCAAGACCGCGAGTCATCCAGGACTCGGCGATGGCGCAGCCGGCCAGCGGGGCCAGATATTGCAGCCCCGGCAGGGCTCGGGCTTCGGCTACGACCACGGTACTGTATTCCAGCGCTCCAGTCCGGCGTAGGGTGTCGATGGTGTTAAGTACCGACGATCGTTTCTGGCCGATCAAAACGTAGACGCAACGAACCTGTTGTTGTCGTTGATGGGTTACAGTGTCGAGGGCAAGCGAACTACGCCCGAGTCCCTCATCGCCGATGATCAGTTGGCGCTGACCACGACCGATCGGCAGCATCGTATCGATAATCCGGCTGCCGCTGTATAGCGGTTGGTTAACGAAATCTCGGGCAGTGATGGGAGGGCTGAGCCCATCGAGCGGTTGCCGATGATGGCAGTTTGGCGGCTCGGCTCCATCGAGAGCGTTGCCGAGTGGGTCGACCACCCGGCCTAATAACGCATCGCCAACCGGAATACTCAGACTATGGCAGGTGTGAGATACCTGGCTACCGGAGGCGAGCTTAGGGTCTTCGTGTAGCAGCACTGCGCCGATCAACTGGTCCGTTAGATCAAATACCAGTCCGCGACTGCCGTCGGAAAATTCGATAATATCGGACAGCGCTGCCGATGGCAGGCCACTGATCCAGGCGATCCCATCGCCAACAGCAACCACCTCTCCATGCTCGCTGACACGCAACCTGGGGCGGTACTGGTCAACCCATCGGCTCTGTTGGGCCAGCAGATCAGTCACCATTGCCTTGCTCCGGCTGTTGCTCAATGTCAGCAAAGGCCTGTAATTCGTCCTCGATATTGGCCCCCAGTATCCGTCCGCCCAGTGTGACTCGAATACCTGCGATCAATTGCGGATTAATGCGCTGGTTACAGCTAACGTCACGCTGCAGCAGTTGTTTGAGCTGCTGCTGCAGCTCCTCGAGTTGACTAGGCGCTAGCGGTACCGAGGTCTCGATAGTCAGCTCACGGCTGATTTCTCGTCGCAGTGCCTGGCGCAACACGTCGGGTGCCGAACGAAGTTCCTCGATGAACAAACGGATTAACCGCTGTTCCAGTTCGGCACTTGAACACTGCTGCAACAGCCGGCTAGCAAAACGGCAGCCGTTGCTAAGTGCGCGCTGCTGATCGTGCTGCTGTTGCTGTTCGCGCTGTCGGGCGAGGATCACCTGTTCTTTTTCACGATTGGCCTGCAGGCTTTGCTGTAGCTGTTCTAGCGCGTCTTGACGATGTCGTTCAAGCTCAACCTGTAACTCGGCTTTGACCTGTAGTTGCTGTTGTTGCCAGAGGTCAATATTCCTCTGGTACTGTTGGTGCAGTGTTTCTGCCTGTTGTTGACGCTGTTCTGCATCGAGCAATTTTTGCGCAATTTCGCTCTGCCGTCGTTCTAATAGCCTTTGAACCGGGCGATAGAGAAAATGCTGCAGCAACCACATCAGGACCAGAAAATTGATCACCTCCAGCACTAGGGTCGACCAGTTCAGCGTCATCGCTTGGCTCCTTGTCAGTCAGACTTGCTAGTCGAGCAGGTGTTCAAGCAGTGGGTTTCGAAATAACACGATCAGCCCGATAACTAGCACGTAAATTGCCAGCGATTCGATCATGGCCAGACCAATAAACAGGGTCCTCATGATCGATTTTTCCGCCTCGGGTTGCCGCGCCATCGCGTCAAGTGCGCTGGAGATAGCGCGGCCCATAGCGATCGCCGGTCCGATAACACCAATCGCGATGGCCAGAACCACTGCTGTAGTGGATAGGATGGCGAACCAGCTCAGTTCATTCATGGTCATTCTCCTTAGCGGGGTTGAGCTTGTCGGTTTCAGATTGCTGTTGGGATTGAGTATGGGCTTGTGATTGCAGACTGCCGGCCACGTAGATCAGTGTCAGCATGCCAAAGATATAGGCCTGCACCAGCGCCTCTATGATGTGCAGCATTAGCAGTGGAATAGGGGCCAGCAACCCCGCCACCAGCAGTATCAGCAACGCGGCCATCTCCAGGCTCATCATATTGCCAAACAGCCTGACGGCCAGCGCCAGGGTCCGAGTGATCTCACCGATAATATGAAATGGCAACAGAATAGGGCTCGGTGAAAGGTAATGACGCAGGTAGGCTTTTAATCCCAAATTGCGAATGCCGAACCAGTGCACCGAGCAAAACACCAGCAGTGCCAGCGCGGTGGTGGCCGACAGGTCTCGGGTTGGCGAGTGCAGTCCCGGGATCAGTCCGAGCAGGTTGGCACAGACAAGGAAGATCCACAGCGTCGCGATCAGCGGTAGTAGTTGTTTTGAGTATTCAGGCAGTACCTGGCCTACCGCCGTTTCAATAACCGCGACGATCCCTTCGGTCATCGCCTGGATGCGATTGGGCTTGGCCGTGAGATTATGGGTTAACAGTCGGGCCACCAGGGCCAGTGCCAACATCAAGCCCCAGGTGGTGACTACTGTGTCGGTGATCTGTAGCGGGCCGACTTGAAACAGTACGCTGGCTTGCAGGTTCATCTCAGTGCCTCTGAATAAATAGGTAGACGTTGAGACCGCCGAACAGGGCACCCAGAATAATTAGATTGAGGGTCCAGTTGGCAGAGTAGTCTGCGCTTTGGTCGTCGATCCAGCTCCCCAGAAAAGCCCCGGCCACCATCGGCACAACAAACAGTAACCCCAAGGTGCCGATAAATACGGTTTGAGCTAACAGGCTGGTGCGTTCCGATTCTGCCTTTCGCATCTGTTTGGCTTGGCGTTCCACCTGCCTTTTTAGCTGGTCATGCGGGTTCATCGTCCACTCTCCGGAGTACGAGTGCGCTGCCATAATTGTCGGATGATCTGTTCTTCCATATGCCGAAGGCTCTGCTTGGTGGCATGCAGCGCTTGTTCTTCGGCCAGTAACTGATCGGTCAGCAGTTGGCTTATATGTTGATAATCGCTATCAATAATAAAGCGGCGACTGACCAGCTGTAGTTGATTGTCGTTAAAATCCAACACGGCGCCGGGCATGGCGATGTAACTCCAGTGGTTATCGTTACAGCGATAACGCGCTAAGCCGAACTCTAGTAGGGTGATAAAACGTTGGTGCTGGGCCCAGATGGAGAAACTGCCGCTTGAATCGTTACCGACAAAGGCTTCAACCTGTTCGATTTCACGACTTCCCTGTGACTCGAGTAGTCGAATAGTAAATAGGTTCAAGATCCTGACTCCATCGATCCGCGCATATAGCACTGAGCTTCGTCGAAGTGGTCATAGCGGCCTACAAGAAAACTATCGCAATCATCGAGAGTTCGCTGGAGCGGTACCGATTTGCCCGCAATACCGCTATGGGCGGTGGTGACCCATAACGGTTGAGTGAGGTATTTTTGAATTCGCCGGGCGCGCATAACGATCTGTCTGTCGTGCTCGGACAGCTCTTCAATACCGAGCATGGTGATGATGTCTTCGAGTTCTTTGTAGCGGGCCAAGTGTTCGCGCACCCCTTCGGCTATCAGGTAGTGACGGTCGCCTAAGGCGTGTCGATCGAGCATGCGGCTGCTCGATAACAGGGGATCGACGGCAGGATAGAGCCCTCGACTCGATTGTTGGCGCGATAAAATCACGCAGCTATCGAGATGACTAAGGATGGCGGTCACGGCAGGATCGCTCATGTCGTCGGCGGGAACATAGACCGCTTGGACCGATGTGATAGCGCCGTCATCGGTGGAGAAGATTCGGTCTTCGAGTTCCGAGACTTCGCTGTTAAGTGTGGGCTGGTAACCAACCGTAGCGGGCATCCGTCCCAGTAAGCTCGATATCTCACTGCCGGCCTGGACGAAACGGAACACGTTATCGATCACGAACAGCACTTCGGTCTGCATGCTGTCTCGCAGGTACTCGGCATAGCTCAATGCGGATAGGCCGATTCGAAAGCGTACGCCGGGTGATTCGTCCATCTGCCCGAATACCATCAGAGTGCGCTCGAGCATGTCTGAGCGTTGCATGTCGTGCCACAACTCGTGGGCTTCTCGAATCCGCTCTCCGACCCCTGCAAATACCGATACCCCTTGGTGGATGTGAGCAACGGCATGCATAAACTCCATCACCAGTACCGTTTTCCCCACACCCGCGCCGCCAAACAGTCCCGTCTTGCCGCCCCGTACAAAGGGGCACAGTAAATCGATGACTTTAACTCCGGATTCAAGCATCTGGTCGGCTTGAGTAGTACTGGTTAAGGAGCTGCGGTGACCATGGATCGGTCGCCACTCATGCGTTACTAACGGTTCGCCGCCATCGAGCGGTTGTCCGAAAAGATTGACGACGCGACCTAAGCAATCGGGACCCACGGGCACTTGGAGTGGCGTGTTGCAGTCATACACCGGCATGCCTCTAGCTAAGCCTGCTGTGTCGTGCAGGGCGATGGCGCGAGCATGGCGGTGATCGATATGTTGGTGTAATTCGAGCAGGCATCGGTGAGTGCCGATATGGCACTGTAAGGCACGTCTGAGAGGCGGGAGGGAATCGCAGCGGATCACTACCACAGGCCCGTGAACTTCAGTGATAATTCCGACTGATACCAGTGAGCTTGAATCTGCCACCTGTTGTTGGTTCACCTTGGCGTGCTCCTCAGTGTTCGATGGAGGCATTCCCTTTATCTTTCAGGCTAAGGTTTGATTCACAGTTTAGGATAACCTTTCAAAAAATGTTGTTATCGAGGGCGTAATAGCTGGCCTGCGTTGACTCAAACGCTTACCAAGCAGTAAAAACGAGCACTGCATCAGGCAGTGCCTTGGAGAGTGTCAGTTTGGATCTATAAGTTATAGATTAGCTTGGTTTGCCGATCGGGTGATGAGCATAGGTGCCGCCTAACCCGCAACGTAAGTGCCAGGCACGGATGCTAACGCGGGTTGCTTGGTAACTGGATAAGCTGTTTTCTTTGGTATGCCTGTCTTATAGATAGGGGAGGGATCGGATTAAGCATAGCAATGAGCAACAATGAGACTGTAAATGATACCGTCCCATCGCGATTCGATTTATCAGCCACAGCACTTCTTATATTTCTTACCGCTGCCGCAACTACAGGGCTCGTTTCGAGAGGGCGTCTTATCCTGTGTGACTGTACCGCCTTTGTTAAGCACAGCGGTTAGTTCGGCTATGGACTCGACCGCTCCTTCATTGCTATCGAGACTAATCTCAGCAAATAACTCGGCCTGTGATACCAGAGCTAGGATCTCTTGTTTGCGTGCTTCACTGGTGACAACCAACTTTAACGGGTACTTCTTGCTACCCGCTTTGTGGTTTGCCTTGTTCTGAAAACTTTGATCGCCGTAGTTTAGGCGTGCATCCTGGCGGCCCTTAAAGAAATATTTATCTGACATGTCGTAATTCCTATGGCTTAAAAATGACAGGGGCTGCACTCATAAATGCGTTGGCCGCTGTCGGATGATTGAGTGGTCGGACACTCGTTTGTATATGAGATAGCAGTTTTGCTAAGTAGGGCGGTCTATGATTGCAAGGGGTTTCGCGTTGGCATTCACTAGGATAACAGCTACTAAGACGACCCCATGCATTTAATATCACTACGCAAATATTTGTGGTAGTGAAAGCCGGAGCGCCAACTACTTCAGTGACACAGCAACTGCTGCTGATTGGTTAGTATCTGGTTGAATTAGCCCCGTTCCATCTTGCCAAATAGCCCATCTTTATATGATTGTTGAACCTGAAGTTACGGCACTACGGGGCATAAGTGATGAGGTTTTGCGGTAAGGGGACAATCGGTCGTAGTGATTGCTTTTCTAGGCTGGGTTCGGAGTAACGCCATCTGTTGCGGTTTAAGATTCCTGTTCTTTCTGATTTAGATCGAGAATCAGCTGCGGTATCTCGCTTGGATGCAACAGGGTATGTTGAGGGTCAATTCCCAGTTCTGCATCTAATGGTTGTTGGTGCTGAATCCAAACAGCAGTGATGCCGCTGTTTTGGGCACCGATAATGTCAGTTGCCAGGCTGTCGCCAACATGGATCGCTTCATGAGCGTCACAGTTGGCTAATGTAAGGGCTTTATCGAATATCGAACGAGCCGGTTTTTGCTCCGGCTCTTGGCCGCCGATAATGATGTGGTCGACATGATCGGCCAGTTTCACCGCCTCGACCTTGGGAACCTGAGAAAACTCTGGCCCATTGGTTATGACCACTAAGGTAAACAACTTGCGAGCTTCGGCCAAGAATTTGGTGATACCTGGGTAGAAGTCAAAAGCCTCTAAGCGATCACTGTCGAATTTTTGCTGCAGGGCTTGGATGGTTGCTTCGCTGACATCAGCTACGCCTTGCTCAGCTAGCAGGTCGCGAATCAACTGCAGGCGAAATGTACCTTCACTTTGCTGTTCAATAATAGGCAGATATCGCTGGCGCTGACTGTCGCTCCACTCACGGTAGATCCCAGATACATAGGCGCTAGCCACACCCTGGCCGTCAAACTTAGGTCCAAACAACGCTTGCAGCGATTCTGCCATCAACTGTTTAGCCTGCTGATTAGATCCAAGGGTGTCGCACAGGGTTTCATCCATATCAAGAAAGAGGGCTTTAAGCATGGGGGGCCTGAGAGCTAAAAGAGGAGGGCTTATCCTACCTTAAATATTGGGTTAGATGATGCCCAGGTAAATGTAAGGATCATATTTTTTCCTAGTAATTGAATGACAACAGTAACGGTCCAGACGCTCCCGCCCATCTTGACTGTGTCGTCGGTGCCTTCACCCAGCTGTAAAATGCAACAAGAGATGATGCTGTCTGCTGATGGAATACATAACGGCTTTGTGTTGTCGCTAATGTAAGAGAGGCGTTCTGCGGGGCTAAGCTGGGTAACGGGGATGACTAGGCTGGCACAATAGGCAATAGAAAATCGTCAAGACAGCTTCGCTGTAGCAACGCCATCTTGACCAAATAAACACCCATATACCACTCAATTTGAGTCGGCTTAGGCTGCAGTTTGTATATGTGCAGCCCGATCTGTAACAGGAATATCAAATGGCAATATCAGCGTATTATCTTCACCTTTATCGATGACAGGGCAAGATTCCAGTGCTTGCTTGATCGGTTCCATCTTATCAGAGTCAACCATAATCAGATGACGCCCGAATTCAAGATCAAGGTGGAAGCGATTGATCTTGTGATTTTCATGTTTCAAACCGACTAAGGCCCCCACTGAACCTCCTGCCAACAATGGGCCAATAAAGGCAGTTACGAAGATAAGTTGCTTGAGTGGAGCGGACAGCCCCCACCATGGGACACCAAAAGCCACTATGCAAAACACAAAAAGGCTGACAACGAGACCAACCAGAACCCCTTGTTCTACACCACGCACCAGATCACTTTTCTGGATAAAACTGGCTGCGTGAAGATGGTGTTTTTTAAGACCATTATGGTCATTACTGACAACATGGATGTGCCTATCAGCTATTTTTAGCTGATGGTGTAGTACACCGACAGCTAGATCGGCAGCGTCTAACGTCTCGGCTAAAAAGTATTCCCGTCCCATGATTAACCCTCTTTCGAAAATTAACTGATACGACAGAAATACGATGTGCCAGCCGATGTTGATAGAGCAGCTAGGCTGGTCAGATGACTAGATTTCTAATCAGAAGGGGTTCTATTGTCCACCGAGTAACCAGAGCGTACAAACGAATTTAATTTGACATATGTCAGATGAGCGGTTGTGTTGTTCATGCTGTATTGATTGAGCATGATCGTGTAAAGACCCGCTGATTAAAGAAAGAAGGCCGAAGTATCACAGTTCTTTGACCACTCACTGCTAGCAAATGATAGCCAGTGCGCTCTATGTCGGTGGCCAGTCGTTGCTGTGTTGTGGGAAATTGCCACCCGTGTAGGGCTTCGATGCGACAGAATTAAGTTGTTAATGCCAATAGGCATGGGTTAACGCAAGTGCTGAGGCGGTGTGACTTCCTGATTTGAGGGTATCGGGATACGTTGAAATCCGTTTAGCTGGGAGGCGATGGAAAATAGGTCTGCTGTACTGACTCGCTGACGGTTTTTCTAAGCAGGGTGACAAATAGTTTTTCAACGTCCGTCAGGGGCACATTTTCCGGTGTTACCAGATAAATCTCATTTACCGGCAAGCGTTCATAGGGTGGTAATTGCCATAACACGCCTTGCTCGACAAACGGTTTGGCGCCTTCAACCGTCAGTGCTCCGAACCCCACGCCCGCAACAATTAATCGCCGTACCTCCTCCTCGTTGGAAGAAACGGCCACCAGCTTGCCCCAAAACTGCTGCTGGGCTCGAAGATTAGCGATCTC
>JBFFKD010000030.1:0-12861 GCA_041555595.1 Motiliproteus sp. | reverse complement strand
CTGTGGCAGCAGCATCTGCTGGCCAATCGCCGCGCTCGCCACAGTGGTGAGCCAGACCAGCAGCGGTGGTAGTAATTTGTCGGAAAGCAGTTGGTTGGCGCTGTAGCTGCTGCGCATCGCCTGCAGCGCGCGCTGGCCGTGGAACAGCAGGAAGAATTCGCTGAACAGTAGTTTATAGGCCATATACAGGCCGGGTAGGATCAGCAGTATCAAGCCTAACCCGATCGCCAGCGCCATTAGCAGGTTGATCAGCAGCAGCGGGCCAAGTCGGCTGGCACCACGTGAGATCGCTTGCAGCACGCCAATCGGTTGCCCCAGCACCTGTTGGTGGATGTAGCACATCGCTGCGGCGAATTGGAGTACTCCGAACGTGGTGAACACGAGTCCGGCGACCAGGGTTTCGATGCCGGCATCGTCTTCGGCTGCTGGCGTGGGTAGCCAGTAATCGACCAGCCAGACCGGTAGCGACAATAGCAGTGCGATACTCAGTAGCGGTTGGATATGCTGGCGGGCGAAATAGATGGATTCTTTTAGCGGGCTGAGCATCGTAGCGGTATTCCAAAATAGGTAAGGTTGGGGGCATGCAGGCTCTGGGGTTTTACAATAATACCCATTTGAGCAACATAAAGATGGTCATTCCGGTGACGATGGTCAGCATCAGGTTATTACGCCAGAGTGAAATGGCCACCGCACAGATTGCTGCCAGCAGATAGGGGTTGCTCCCACTCAGGTCGATCGCTTGACCGTTTGGCATTAGCACTGCCGGAACGATGATGGCGGTGAGCACGGCGGCCGGCACAAACCCCAGCGCATCGGATAGCCAGGGTGGAAAACTGAACCGCCCGGCGCTGCCCCAGAGCAGATAGCGGATGCCAAACGTGACCGAGAACATGCCTGCGATTAATACCAGTTCGTTCATCGGCCAGGTTCCTGCGGTGGTTCTTGCTGTTGCAGTTGTTCTGCGTCAAGTTTGGCCTGCCGCTGTTGTTGCAGCAGATGGCTGGAATAACCCAGCGCGATGCCGGTGACGGCTGCGGCGATCAGACCCAGCTTATGCGGCAACTGCCAGGTGGCCAGCGCGATCAAGCCGGCGCTGATGACGCAGATCCACATCGGCGCGTTCCAGCGGCCCTTGGTTCTCAGATAGGGGGTCACCATGCCGATAAAGGTCACCGACATGGCAAAGTCGAGCCCCCAGCCGGTCATGTCGGGGAAGGCTTCCCCCAGCGCCACGCCGAGCCAGGTACACAGCTGCCAGTTGCCATACATCGCCAGGGCAGAGCCGAGGTAGTACCAGTGTGCCAATAAGCGCTGATGCGGATCGTCACGGCCCTGCAGCAAACGGCTGGAGACTGCGGCGAAGGTTTCGTCGGTCAGAAAGAATGCCATCAACATCCGCCAACGTTGTGGCAGATGGCGAATCTGCTCCACCAGTGCCGCCGAATAGAGCAGGTGTCTTAGGTTGACCACAAAGGTGGTCGCGATGATTACCCCGACACCGGCGCCGCTGGCCAGCAGTCCCAGAGCGATAAACTGAGCCGAGCCGGCAAACACGATCGACGACATCGCCAGCGTGGCCAGCAGCGATAAACCGCTGGGGCCGGCCAGAGTGCCGAACAGAATCCCGAATGGAATGGCACCGACGATCAGTGGCAGGGTTGCCTTGGCGCCCTCGGCCATGGCTTGGCGTCGCTCGGCTGGGCTGGTCGCGATTGGATCGCGCTGAGGCTGCTGCGCTGACGGCTGCGGCGGCCTGGAGTCTGTCGATTGAGAGGAGTGGCTCAAGAAACGGTGGTCCTTCGGTCATTATCATGGCTGTTGCTGCGGCGCTGGCAGGTTCGGGGGGCGGTCGTGTTATGATGCCGACCTGAATCCGAATACCGTTTGATAATGGGGCTTTTTTAAAGATATACAACGATGCTGACTAAAATTCTCGTCACTGCTGCTGTGATTCTGGGCTGTTATTTTTATCTGCGTTTTAAGCGCAACCGTCATGCGATCCAGGCGAGTACGCCACGCGCCACCCTGATCGACTCTAACAGCGCCGCTGCAGATCGCTTAACAGGGTCTCCGATACGGATGCTGGCACTGGGGTTGTGCCTGTTGTCGGTGTTGGCATCGGCGCTCTACCTGGGTAGTCGCTGGTTGGACGACCGTACGTTGTTGCAGGTGCGGGTGGTCAATGCCAGCAGTGGTGAGGTAACTGACTATCAGGCCTATAAGGGCGATGTCGAGGGGCGGGCCTTTATCACCATCTACGGCCAACGGGTCAGCGTTGCCGATACCGAGCGGATGGAGATCAGTGAGGCGCGGCCGCGTTAGCGCCGAGCGAATATTACGATGTTGCAGATATCCAACCGCATCGAGTTATCCGACGACGAGATCGAATTGACGGCGATCCGGGCGCAGGGTGCTGGCGGGCAGAACGTCAATAAGGTGTCGTCGGCGATCCATCTGCGATTCGATATCCAAGCCTCCTCCCTGCCCGAGCTTTATAAAACCCGTCTGCTAGCGCTGTCCGATAATCGGATCACCAAGCAGGGGGTGGTTGTGATCAAGGGACAGCAGTTTCGGACTCAAGAGAAGAACCGCGACGATGTGCTGCAGCGGCTGGCCGAGTTGATCCGCAGCGTCGGTTACGTCGAAAAGCGACGGCTGCCGACCAAGCCCAGTCGCAACTCGCAACGCAAGCGGATGGACAGCAAAACCAAACACGGCAAGACCAAGTCGATGCGTGGTCGGGTGCATGATGACTGAGTCAGAGTTGATGCTCCGTTCGCCCCGTTGATCCTTTAAACGCCTTAAACACCCCGACCATTTCATTACTATCCTCGAACAGGAACTCTCATGTCAAAACTCTCCAATGCCTTCGGTGGTCTGGTCTACTCTACTGATCAGGGACGGATGTGTCCGGGTTGCTCACAGCCAGTTGAGCAGTGCCAGTGTCGCAGCGAGAGCGAGCCGGTCGGTGACGGTATTGTTCGGATCAGCCGTGAAACGAAAGGCCGCAAGGGTAAGGGCGTGACGCTGATCACTGGGGTGCCGCTCAAGAGTGCTGAATTGAAAAAACTGGCCAAACAGCTCAAGCAGCGATGCAGTACCGGCGGTGCGGTCAAAGAGGGTATCATCGAAATTCAGGGGGATCAGCGCGATCTGCTGGTTGAATTACTACAGGCGCAGGGCTATACCGTTAAAAAATCGGGAGGTTGATCAGAGCAGTCGCCATCTTTTGGTGGCCGCCAGCAGCTTAAGGATAGCGATCGATAAAGGAACACAGGCGTGGCTTACCATCTGGTTGCACATCGTCGACTACTGACCGATCAGGCGCGTTATCAACGTTGGCGTGATGCACTGGCACGGCAGCATATTCGGATCGATGGCGTGTTTGACCTGGCCCAGTCCGATTGGCATCACGCCTTGGCGCATGCGATCAACGACGGTGATCGAGTGCTAGCGCTGGGCGGCGATGGAACGCTCAGCAGCGTGGCCCACCAGTGCGTGGCACATGGCTGGCCGCTGGCGATACTTCCCGCCGGGACCGCCAACGATTTTGCCCGTGGCCTGGGGCTTCCGTTTCAGCCCGATCAGGCCTGTCGGATCTTACAGCACGGCGCGTTGCAGAGGGTCGATGTTGGCCGTCTTAATGGTCGGCTGTTTCTTAACGTGGCTCATATTGGCCTCGGCGCCGAGGTCGCCTGGTCGCTCCATCACGGTCATAAACGCTTCTGGGGAGCCTTCAGCTATCTGCGTCGGCTGCTTAAACTGCTGTCGGGCAAACGTCGCTTTAGTGCTCGAATCGAGGCTGATGGCGAGGTCTTGGTCGGTCGCTGGCTGGAGATTGCGCTGGCCAACGGTCGTTATTTTGGTGGTGGCCATCTGATCGAAGGTGCCGGTCTGGAAAACGGTACATTGACGTTGGTGGCGATCCGGGCCCGACCGATTCCCAAGGTGATTATCGCCTGGATTATGGCGCGGTTGGGACGCCCGCTTGACCGCAAGCTGGTTCGGGTGGAGCATGTACAGCAGTGTCGGGTGACAACTCGGCGGCGGCTGAAGATGACTGCCGACGGTGAGCGTTTCGGCCGGACGCCGGCGCAGTATGTTATCGAACCGCAGGCGCTGCAGGTGGTGCTACCGGTGACGGAGCCGATAAATGATAGTAATCAGGGACAAGAGGACAGGCGGGTGCTGGATCAACAACATGACGTGATGCTGTACGGGATTTCGGGGCGCGGCGCTGAACTGGTCGACCGTTACCGTGACCTGGCCGAGCTGGAGGCATTGGCACCGTCGGCGGCGGGCGAGTTACAGCAATTGGCGGCCGAGCGGGAGCAGTTGATGGACGCGTTTCGGCAGGAGGTGATCGAAGAGGGCGGGCTGCCTAAAGCGGGCAATCCCGATCGAGAGTTTATCGAAAGCCTGGCCGATCGTTGGCTTAGTAGCCTGACCGGTACGCGTACCGCCTTCGAGCGGTTGCAACAGGCTGAGCAGGAGTGGCTCGATGATATCGTCACACTGAGCCAAGAGAGCTGGCCCGATCCGCTGGCGCAGCTACTGATTCGGCTTAGCCAACATGGCCATCACTGTCAGCAGCGGTTGCAGTGGTTGGCCGACCATAGCCAATAGGATAGCTAGGCCTGCGTTAGCTGCTGGAATGCCTGGCTGCCTTTAAGCTGATGACAGGCCCGCTTATATAATTTTTTCAGATGCGGTTTGAGCTGCGGTAACACCTGATTGTTATCGATCTGTTTTAATTGACAGAACAGCGCCAGCCCAAACAGTGCCTCATCTTGCGATAAAAGGCTTGCCGCTGGGCTGCCCGCTTGCCGCAGCCGCCGCAACCACCGGCAAACGCGAACGCGGTGTTGGTCATCGGCACTCCGAAACCGAGATAGATCGCCACCAACTCCACCACCAATGGCCACTGCTCCGCCTCGACCGGCGGCGCGGTAACCTGCTGTACCAGCGCGTGACCGATCGATTGGGCAAAGCTGCTGACCATCGCTTGAGGGTCGTTGACCTGGGCGGGGTTGAAGTAAACCGGCAGTGGCTCGGTGGTCAGTGTGGGCAAGTTCTGCCCTTGCTGAGCCGGCAGCGCCAGCCGCTGGGGGGGGGTGTCGAGCGGCTGCTGGCTGGCATCCAAAAGCGCCGTGGGCCAATGATCGAGGCCGGCATACTGTTTGACCCTGTCTAACAGCAGCTGCGCCATCGCCTGGTGGCTGTCGGCCCGACCCGGAAAAAACGCGTTGGTGGGCAGTACCAGCGGTGTCTGGTTGAAAAAGTAATCGCGGTCGAACTGCTGCAGAATCCAGCCGAACTGTTGGCAGATCCAATCGGCCGAGTCGTCGTCGAGTAGCGGTTTGGGTTGTAGCAGGCTGGCGAGCATGGTCGATCCTGGGCTGATAATAACAGCGGCTATTGCAGCAGGAAGGCCGCCGTTGCGCAAGTTTGGCCGATCACTGCACAAATACCGCTGATGTCAGCAAGCGATGGGGTTATGATCGGGGCTCTCTGGCCGATACAGCCTAGTGTTGCGCTGACTATCGACAGCCTCTAACTATTGACCTCTAACTGCCAAGCAAGGGTACGCCTAGTGACCAGTCATTTTTTTGCTTATATCGACAAACTCCGTTGGGTTATCCGCTGGGGGCTTAAGCGTAATACGGTGCCCGAGAACGTCAAGGAGCACTCCTGGGATGTCGCGACCATCGCCCACGCCCTGGCGGTGATCCGTAACCGGATCTACGGCGGCAGTGTCGATGTTAACGCGGTGGTGGTGGCGGCGATCTACCACGACTCGGTCGAGGCGGTCTGCTCCGATCTGATCACTCCGGTTAAATACCATTCGCGGGCGATTCGTGATGCTTTTAAAGAGATCGAGCTAACCGCCGAGAAGGAGCTGGTAGCGATGCTGCCGGCCGAGCTACAGGATGATTTCTCCCGTTTTCTAGTCGAAGAGAACTTACCGCAGGAGCATCAGCAGCTGGTCAAGATGGCTGATTCGATCACCGCCTATCTGAAGTGCCAGATGGAGCTCAAGAACGGCAATATGCAGTTCTCTAAGGCGTCTGATTCGATCGGTGAACGGCTTAAAAGCTACGATCAGCCCGAGATCGATTACTTCCTACGGGTGTTTGCGCCTAGCTACGACCTGACACTGGACGAGATTCTGGCGCCGGGAGTGGATACTGCACCCGTTCTTAAAGAGGTCTAGCTGCGGGGCTTGAGTGGCGTCCGACAGGCATTCACTAACCGGTCACAACGGTGACCCGATTACGGCCCATCTGTTTCGAACGGTACATCGCTTGGTCGACACGGTTCAATAGGCTGGTTTCATCATCACCGGATACATAGGCGGTGACGCCGACACTGACGCTGACCGCGACCTCCTCCCCGCTGTCGGTGGTAAAGGTTTGCTGTTGCCATGCCTGACGGATACGATCGGCTGGTATGGTTGCGTCGTCAATGGATGGCATCAGGATGGTAAACTCCTCACCGCCATATCTAAAACCGCTGTCGGTAGTGCGCAGATACTGTTTCATCAGCTTGCCAAACTCGGCCAGAATGCGGTCACCAAATAGGTGACCGTGGTTGTCGTTAACTATTTTGAAATGATCCAGATCGAGCATGCACAGCGACAGTGGTTGGTGGTAGCGTTTGCTGCTTGCCATCTCGCGGCTTAGCTCCTGGAAGAAGAATCGTCTGTTGTACAGCTGGGTCAGTTCGTCGGTGATACTCAGCTCGCGGTACAGCTGCTCGCGTTGGATCAGTTCGAGTTCGGCTTTTTTGCGGTCGCTGATATTGACCAGCGTTTCGATCGCTCCGACGACCGTACCCTGATCATCATGGATCGGTGATGCAGTGAAGGAGAGCCACTCTCCGTCGTCGCCAACCTCGGGAAAAAAATCCTCGGCAGCGTAGGCCCCGGCGAGGATGTCGCCGCTGCGGTAGTTATCGTAATTGAGGGTGTCGATCGACTCTTGGTCGCTACCCTGAATAATCAGGTCGGCCATGGTGGGTTTTGAATGGCCATAGAATGGGCGCCATTGGTCTTGGGTGCCGACCATCGATTCGCCGGTCAGTCCGGTCAGCTGGGTCAGTGCCTGATTCCAGTGGCTAATGACCCCCTGTTGGTTCAGTACGAAGGTGGGGATGGCGATGTTATCGATCAGCTGGTTGGTCATAGCGGTATAGCAGCGAAAGTTGATAGTACAACACAGTCAGCGTAGACCCATATTGCTGAGTCTGTTGTGTTGGTCGACCTGAAAGTGTCGGTCTGCAATCGTTATTAGTTGCAAATCAAATAATTATCAGCGCGGCTGGTTATTGAGGGAGAGGGTAGGCATGAGCCATGTGTTGCAGATTCTACAGCAGCAGTTTCAGCTCGATCAGTTTCGTCCCGGCCAGCAGGCGGTGATCGAGGCGTTGCTGCAGGGGCGCTCGGCGCTGTCGATCTTTCCGACCGGCGGTGGCAAGAGTCTGTGTTATCAACTGCCGGCGCTGATGCTTGAGGGGCTGACGCTGGTGGTGTCACCGTTGATCGCGTTGATGAAGGACCAGGTTGATGCCCTGCAGCGGTTGGGAATCGCCGCCGAGCGGCTCGACTCATCGCTTGATGGCGATCAGGTACGCAACCTCTACCAGCGGCTTCAGCGCGGTGAGATCAAGCTGCTGTACGTGTCGCCCGAGCGACTCAAGAACGAGCGCTTTGTAGCACGGTTGAAGGCGCTGACAATCAGTCTGATGGCCGTTGACGAGGCGCACTGTATCTCCGAGTGGGGCCATAACTTTCGACCCGATTACCTGAAGTTGGCCGAGCTGGCCGGTGTTCTGCGGGTCGAACGGATACTGGCGTTAACCGCCACCGCCACACCCGAGGTGGCGGCCGATATTCGGCGTCAGTTTGCGATCGACCAGGCCGATCATATCCAGACCAGCTTTAGCCGCCCCAACCTGAGTCTCAACACCACCGCCTGCAGTGCTCAGCAGCGGTTACCACGGCTGATCGAGCGATTGGGCCTGCTGCCCCCTCAGGCGGCGACCATCGTCTACGTGACGCTGCAAGCCAGTGCCGAGGAGGTGGCTGCGTCGCTCAAGCAGCAGGGCTACGCGGCCGCTTTTTATCACGCCGGAATGCAGGATGAACAACGCTCCTCGGTGCACAATGACTTTATGACCGGCGCGCTGCAGATCGTGGTGGCGACGATTGCGTTCGGGATGGGGATCGACAAGAGCGACATCCGCGCCATCTTCCATTACAACCTGCCCAAGTCGATCGAGAACTATGTCCAGGAGATCGGCCGGGCAGGGCGCGATGGCCAGCCGTCGAGTTGTGAGCTGCTGGCTTGCGCCGACGACTGTCGGGTGCTGGCTAACTTCAGCTATGGCGATACCCCTTCTCGTCAGAGCCTGGCGCAGCTGCTCGACCGGTTGTTGAGGCCAAGAGTGCCGGCTCAAACCGATCTCGCCGAAGCCGACCCGACCGAATTCGATATCAGCACCTACGAGCTGTCGTCGGCGTTTGATATTCGGCCGTTGGTGGTCGGTACCGTACTGACCTACCTGGAGCTGCAGGGGGTGCTGGCGGCGACCGGACCCTTCTACAGCCAGTACAAGATCGCTTTCATCGACGACCTCGACACCGTCTGCGCTCGGTTCGACTCAGCCGAGCGGCAGCAGTTCTTACGTAACCTGTTTGCCGCCGGCAGTATGGGACGCAAGTGGCTGACGCTCGATATGACTCGGATCGAATCCGTCATCGGTCAGCCCCAGTCACGGATCATCAAGGCGCTGGACTATCTGCAGCAGCAAGGCTGGATAGAAACCACCGTCAGCGGTCTGCGGCAGGGATACCGGCAGCTGCAGCACCCTGACAGCGGCCAGTTGCTGGAATCGATGGTGGCGCTGTTCGAGGCCCGTGAGCGGCGCGATATCGAGCGGATCGATCAGGTGCTTCGCTATGCCAATCATACCGATTGCCTGGCCAGTTACCTGCTGGACTACTTTGGTGAGACCAGCCAACAACCCTGTGGCAGTTGCAACCGCTGTCGGCAGCAGGATTACCAGCCGCTGCAGCGCCCCGAAGAGGCGGCTATCAGCGAACCGCAGCGATTGATTATCGATGCGCTGCGTGCCGAGCAGCATGTCGCGTTACAGCAACCGCGTCAGTTGACCCGCTTCCTGTGCGGGTTGCCGAGTCCGGCGACCGGTCGCTCCAATTTGCGCCAGCACCGTTATTACGGTGCCCTGTCGCAACTGTCGTTTCAAACCGTTTTACTGGCGGTGGAGGAAGAGGGTTAAGGCTGACAAGCGTTTAGCCACAACTGCTACCTCGTGGTTTGCTCGCTCGAATCGGAAGCAGATTTGGCCGTTATATTTGGGGCTTTCGTCCTGATCAGATCTGGATTTGAAGGTACTGGGCTCCGGCGATCGCTTTAGCTTGTTGGGACCAAACCGACAGGGGACCGCTTGCGGCCAGACTGCACAGCGGTTGAGCTATCACGCAGAACCGTTTGGCTCTCTTGAATCCGCTTTAGCAGCCTGCGGGTCTAGAGCGGCTTCAGCATCCAGACATCGCAGCCGTCGTGCAGGGTGCCGCCTAACGGTTGATCTAAACGCTCAAAGCCGGCCGCTCGATAGAGCGCGATCGCCGAGGTCATCGAGGCTAGCGTATCCAGGTAGCATTGCTGGTAACCCTGTGATTGAGCAAAGGCCAGGCACTTGAGCATCAGCGTTTTGCCGATCCCCTGGCCACGATAGTCGGGTAACAGGAACAGTTTGCGCAGCTCGCATAGCTCACGACTGCCGTTAAACGGTGCGATGCCACCACCACCGACCACTTTGCCGTCAACCAACGCGACCAGATACAGGCTGCCCTGTTCGATCCGGTAGTGCTGGCTCATGGCGCTGACCTCGGCATCGGAGGGTCCGAAGCCGTCGCCGATGGCGCCGAACTCGACCCCGGTATCGTGGATGATGGCGGCGATCGCCGGATCGAATTTGGGCGCGATCGGTTCGATCGTGCAGCCGGTATGGGAATCGTCGTTTGTGGCCGGGGGCGAAAGGGTCATGGTGTCGTGCTCGTCATGTTTTGGTCGGACGCTGCTGCGGCATTGTCTGCCGTTATCCGTGATCAAAGCGGTCGTTGCGTTGGCTGATGATCTGGCCATGTCGCTTATACAGGCGCGGTACCCGATCCGAGATCGAGCAGGTGATCTCGTAGTTGATGGTGCCCAGGTCGTTGGCGGCATCGGTGACAGTAATCAGGTCGCCAAGCAGGGTGACCTTGGTTCCTGCGGCGATGGTTGCTGTAGCGAGGGGGGCAGCCGTAGTCGCGCCGTTCGTCTCAGGATCGTCGATCCGGATCATGCATTGATCCATACAGATGCGACCGATAATAGGGTAACGCTGGCCGTCGATCTCGACCTCCCGTCCTTGGTGATACCGAAGCCAGCCGTCGGCGTAACCCAGCGGCAGGGTAGCGATCCGTTGCTCCCGGTCGGCCTGGTAGGTGGCGCCGTAGCCGACTTTGTCGCCTTGCGGTACCGACTTTAGCTGGGTGATTCGGCTATGCAGCGAAAACGCTTGCTTTAACTCGAACGGCAGTGCCAGGTCGTCGCTGGGGGGCAGGCCATACATGGCGATGCCCAGTCGGCCGCTGTTGCAGCGCGGCTGTTGTTGATGGCGCAGCAGTGCCGCGCTATTGGATTGATGAATCAGATCGAAACCGCTCAGGTCGCAGCCGGCGGTGATGGTGTCAAAGTTATCCAGTTGGGCTTGATAGAGCGCATCGTCGCAATCGGCGGTGGCGAAATGGGTAAACAGGCCGGTCAGGTTGAAGGCGCTGTTATCGCGCAGCAGCTGGCAGCCGCGGATAAAGTGATCACGCTGCTTCAAGCCGACTCGATTCATGCCGGTATCGAGCTTGATATGCAGTTCCAACGCTGCCCCGCTGTAATGGCTGGCGGCTTCGATCCAGTCCAGGTCGTGGGCGGTGATCGTGATGCGGTGCTCGGCCGCTACGGCCAGATCGTCAACCCGAATCGGTCCCATGACCAAGATGGTGACGTCGCAAAAGTAACGGCGCAACCGGATCGCTTCATCCAGAAACGCCACCGCCAGGTGGGTCGCGCCCGCTTCCAGCGCGGTTCGTGCCACCTCGACATCACCGTGACCGTAGCCATTGGCTTTGACGACGGCAAACAGAAACTCGAAGCCCGAGTGCGCCTTGATGTGCGAGACATTGTGGTAGAGTCGGTCCAGATCAATCTCGGCCCAAGTGTCTCGGTAAAACATCGTTAACTCCTCGCTCGGCTGGTCCGCGTCAGATCCTTCAGATAGCCTTAATAATCGAACTTGGCAGCGCTGTAGAGCTTGGAGGCGGCTTCCCACACAGGCCCGACCTTGCCATCGCCAACCGGCTGGCCATCGATCGCGATGACCGGGGCCATCTCTTTCGAGGAGCTGGTGATCCAGACTTCGTCGGCATCGAGTACCTGCTGCTTGGAGATGGTGCGCTCCTCCACCTTGATCGAACCCTCCTTAGCGAGGATGCTCAGGATCAGCAAGCGGGTGATGCCGGGCAGAATCTGGTTGTCCAGTGGTGGTGTCGCTACCACGCCGTCTTTGACGATAAAGACGTTACAAGCACCGGCTTCGGTCAGGTTGCCGTCGCTGTTGAACAGCAGTATTTCGTTATTACCAGCGGCGTGCCCCTCCTGGAAGTGCAGTACGTTGCCCAGCAGCGCGGTTGATTTGATGTTGCAGCGACGCCAGCGAAGATCTTCGGCGGTCGAAACGGTATAGCCGTTGGCGGTTTCGCGGTTGGCAGCTTGCGGTAGCGGGATCTCGAACGCCATGCAGAACACCGTTGGCTCAACGTCATCGGGGAAGGCGTGAAAACGCTTGGTGTCGGCGCCACGGCTGACATGCAGGTATAGACCCAGGTTACCGCCGCCGTTCTTGTCGGCCAGGGTCTGGCAAACCTCCTGCCACTGAGCATGATCCCAGTTTAGCTGGATGCCGAGTGCACCGAGGCCTTCGATCATACGGTCGATGTGGGGGCCGAAGCCGACCATCTTGCCGCTGTAGGAGGGGATGACTTCATAGATGCCGTCACTGAACAGGAAACCTCGATCCAGTGGTGAGATCTTGGCTTCTTCGATCGGTAGGTAGGATCCATTCAGGTAAGCGATACTCATAGTCATCTCCATTAAAGTTGATAGTGATGGTGATACACCGGGACTAAACTCTGCTGCTGTGGCTCGGTTGACTAACAGTCAGGCAGGTCTAGGTTGCAGCTCTTGCTTGCGGTGCGGTCGGACATTCTAGCAATCTGCGTCGAGAGGTATGTACTGAAATTTCATGCCTTCGTAGAGTTATTTTCTGTTGCTTGTAAAGTATATCGATCGTAATGCTTTATTTATGTTGATTGTTAGCGATATCACGCGCGCTCTCGGTGAGCAGCTTCGGCAATAGCCGGTCGTCGTCGAGTCGCCAACAGCAGCAAAAATCGAGCGCAGGGGGTTGTTGTTCGATGTTGATCCGCTGCAGCCGTCCGGCCGTCAGGCTGTTACGTAACAAGGGCTCGGGCAGTAGTGCGATGCCGACCCCCTGTTCGGCCAGCGCCAATAGGCTCGATACCGAGCTGCAGGTATGTAGCTGTGGTCGATCGTCACCGAGGGTAGCAAATAGCTGCTGCAGGTAGTGCCAAGGGCGGGTGTTGCGGGGGAAGCTCAGCAGCGGCTGTTGCCCCAGCTGGATGCTGGCCGATGGGTTGGAAATCAATGACGGTGAGGCGACCCAATATTGGGCGTAACTGCACAGCGGCTCGGTTACCAGCTCTCCCGATAGGTTCTCCTG
>JBFFKD010000029.1:0-12909 GCA_041555595.1 Motiliproteus sp. | reverse complement strand
TTCACAATCTAAGCTAATAGCTGTTGCCGGCTATAAGCCGATGGCGATATAGGGCGGGGTTGTTACTGTTATCATCAATAACGTATCGATGATACGACTCAAGTCCAACAGGGCTGTCTGGCCGCCAGGTTATTGAAAAACTATCTATTGATCCACTCGCCCTGTTGATGGATTCAGCTAGTCACTGTTCTCAAGGGAGAGCGGCTAGCTGCTCGTTGGGTTTAAACAGTTGCTTGGGAAGCCCCAGTCGGTCGCTGTAGATCACCGCAAAGCTGAGAACATTTTGAACATAACTGCGGGTCTCATCGAACGGGATGGTTTCGATCCAGATATCCACCGGCAGGTCCTTTCGCTGTTCCAGCCAACGGTTGACCCGGTAAGGCCCTGCGTTATATGCGGCGCTGGCGAGTACCCGGTTACCTTCATAACGGCGGCTAAGACGTGCCAGGTAGCTGCTGCCAAGCTCTAAATTAAGTGCCGGATCAACCAGCTGTTGTGCCCCTTTATAGCGGATTTTGGCATGTTTGGCGGTTTCTTTAGCTGTACTTGGCATGAGTTGCATCAGTCCCATCGCTCCTGCGTGTGAGCGGGCGTCGGGGGTGAAGGCGCTTTCCTGACGGGCGATTGCCAAAATCCAAGTTTCCTCTATATCGTTAGATTCCGCCGAATCTGCAATTTCAGGACTATAGGCCAGTGGAAAACGCAGGGTCAGATCGTTCCATTGTCGTGCTGCTATGGCTGAGCGGATCGCCTGTTCATACCACCCCCAATGCTGTGCCACCTGAGCCATCTGGTAATGTTGCTGAGAGCTGAAACCACGGCTGGCTTGACGCCATTCGCGGCGGGCTTCGGTGCGTTGCTGGTGATGAAATAGCTCCCGAGCACGGGCAAAGCCGGGGAGTTGTGCGCGTTGATCCAAGGTTGGGTTGTCGACTGGTTTAGTCTGATGGTTAAGGCGATAACTGTTGCCAAGAATATCGGCCGACATAAAGCCGTAAAAGCTGCGATTAAGCGATAGTTCGCTGAAGAGTCTTGCAGCACGGTCATGCGCTTGCGGCTCTGATCTGGCTTTGAGTGCTCGAGCTAGCCAGTAGCGCCAGCGATCTTTAGTACGGATCGGGCTGGCCAGTTGTTCGATCTGTTGTTCAACGGTTGGCCAGTCTTGCAGCAGGATGCTATTACGCAGTTGCCACTCGGCCAGTTCATGGTCGTTGTTGTTAAGGGTGATCTGTTCCATCACCTCACTTTCTGGTGGGGTGTAGCGTTTGAGTAATCGCAAACCGAATCGGCGTTGCAGCTGTTGCTGTTGTTCAATCGATAGCGCCAGCGGTTTACTAAAGCGTTCGAGCTGTTGCAGCGCTAGTGCCGGATCAGTGCGCCCCAGTCGCTTCAGGCTATGAAGAACAAGTTGTTGGTACCCTTCGTGATTGGGGTTTGGTTTGATCTGAACAAGTTGTTTGGGTTTGCGATGCAGGCTTAGTGCTTGGCTGGCGGTGCGCTTACGTTGCGGGTCTTTGAGCTGTTTGCTGATATAGCGAGCCAATTTGCTGTTATTGCGTTCTAATGCCAACCAGAAACGATCCCAGACATGTTGTTCATTGAAGTTGCCTCGGTTGATCCAGGCATTGAATAGCGGATCGCAAGCTTTCGGCCGGGAGCTGCCGTACACCCACAGGGACGCGACCTGGTTGAATGCTTGCTCAGGGGCTCCTGTCTGCAGCAGCGCCCATAGCTGTATGCATTGTTGGCTGGTAGTGGCTCGCTGTGGTTGGAAATTCTCCAGTAGCGTGTTCCAGCGTTTGCGTTTGGCTAGGTGGTTGAACCAGTTACGGTAGAGCCGGTTGGGCAGTGGCGTATCGGCGAAGCGATCACTGAATGCGTTAAAACTTGTGCTATCAAGTTGCTCTATCTGGTTTAGGTGACGCTGGTAAAGTAGGTACGGATAAAGAGGATAGAGTGTTAGTTGTTCTATCAATGGCTCGGCGATCTTGAGCTTGCCTTGTTTGAGCGCTGTGCTCGCTTGTTGGTATAGCTGTCGCTGCTGTTGTAGCTCAGGGCTTGCACTTGGCTGTGTTTGAGGCGGTTGTGTGGCTGCTGATAAAGCTGGCTGGGGTAGCGCTGCTGTTACGAGCACCATACACAGTAGCAACCCGCATTGAAGCCGAGAGCGTTGTGGTGAAACAGATAGATTGAGTCTGTGTAGCAGGCGTCGCGCTGGTTGCAACGATCGAGGGCACGAGTAGCGAACGGATCGGGAGGATTGCAAATCGAATGCCTCTTCGTTTCAATTGCCGACCATTGTGCCGTTTGGCTGTAGAATAGATCAACCCCGCGATATCGTATTAAGTCTTTTAAATTGGAATCATTGTTCATGGCGTTATTGAGATTAAACCAAGCTGCCCTCGCTTTTGGCGATAAACCGTTGCTGGATCAGGTGGATTGGGTGGTTCATCCGGGTGAGCGGATCGCCTTGATTGGTCGTAATGGTGAGGGTAAATCGACCCTGATCAAAGTGATTTCCGGTCAGCATCAGCTTGATTCCGGAAGTGTCTGGCAGGCTCCGGATAGTCGTATCGGTGTGCTCGATCAAGAGTTGCCTGAAGCAGATGAACGGACGGTTTTCGAGGTGGTTGCTGAAGGGTTGCAGCATGTTCAGGATCTACGCAACGAATACGAGCGGGTAGTCGAGCAGCCGCACGATGATGCCACCATGAAGCAGTTGGAGCGCTTGCAACACAAGCTTGAAGCAGTTGATGGCTGGCACCTAGAGCAGAAGGTGGAACGGGTACTGCTGCGGCTGAAACTGCCTGCTGATCTTCGCATGAAACAACTCTCGGGTGGATGGCGTCGGCGAGTGGCGCTGGCACGCGCGCTGGTGGCTGAACCGGATATTTTATTACTGGACGAGCCAACCAACCATCTGGATATCCATACCATCGATTGGCTCGAGCAGCAGTTGTTGGATTATCGCGGTACGCTGATCTTTATTACCCACGACCGGGCCTTTCTTCAGCGTCTGGCTAATCGAATTGTAGAGCTCGATCGTGGTCAGATCTTTCCTTGGGAGGGAGACTACGAGGGCTTTCTCAAATATCGTGAGCAGGTGCTGGCCGATCAGGAGCGTCATAATGCGCTGTTTGATAAGAAACTGGCGCAGGAAGAGGTCTGGATTCGGCAGGGAATTAAAGCGCGTCGTACCCGTAACGAAGGTCGGGTGCGAGCGCTTAAAGCGATGCGTAATGAACGCTCCGAGCGGCGTGAGCAACAGGGGAAGGCAAGCTTTTCGTTGGAGCAGGCGCAGCGCTCGGGCAAGCTGGTGGTTGATGCGCAGCAGGTTTGCTACCGTTTCGATCAGCGGCCGATCGTCGATAACTTTTCGATCCGGATCATGCGCGGTGACCGTATCGGCTTGATCGGGCCGAACGGGGTCGGCAAAACCACTCTGTTACGGTTGTTGCTGGGGCAGTTGCAGCCGCAGTCAGGCAAGCTCGATCTAGGCACGAATCTGAAAGTGGCCTATTTTGATCAGTTACGAGAGCAGCTGGATCCGGAGAAAACTGTTATCGATAATGTTTCCGAAGGCCGTGATCATATCGAGATCAACGGGAATCGTCGGCATATCATTGGCTATCTGGGCGACTTTCTGTTCACTCCGGCGCAGACTCGCGCCAAGGTAAAGTCGTTATCAGGAGGCGAACGTAACCGATTGCTGCTGGCACGTCTGTTCAGCAAGTCCGCCAATATTTTAGTACTCGACGAACCGACCAATGATCTCGATCTGGAGTCGCTGGAGTTACTTGAAGAGATCCTGAGCGAGTTTACCGGCACTGTGCTGCTGGTCAGTCATGACCGGGCGTTTCTTGACAATGTCGTGACCAGTACGCTGGTGTTCAACGGAGACGGCAAGATTCGTGAATATGTTGGCGGTTACGAGGACTGGCTACGTCAAGGCGGAGTGTTGCCGCAGTCTGAGATTCCACAGGGGGCCGCGTCAGACGGTGTGGTTGAATCGACAGGGGGCGACATTGACTCAGCGGAGACGACTAAGTCAGAGGTCAAAAAACCGGCCAAGAAACTGAGCTATAAGTTGCAACGTGAGCTCGATCAGTTACCCGTGACTATGGAGCAACTTGAGCAGCAGTTAGAACAGTTACAGCAGCAGAGTGCAGCCCCGGATTTCTATCAACAGCCACACGAGCAGGTGGCGGAGGTGTTGGCGGCGTTGGAGGATTGCGAACTGAGGTTAGAGCAGGCGATGGAACGCTGGGTTGAGTTGGAGGCGATGCAGTGATTGCATCGCCTATCTGGCTAGCGTGCTTGAGCAGGGTGCAAGGCGTTAGTGGTGAACTCGCACTGCCAGTACGTCGCATTTGGCACCGTGCAGGACGCCGTTAGCGGTTGATCCCAGCAGCAGAGATAAACCGTGGCGACCATGGCTACCGACGGCGATCAGATCGACCGAGTTTTCCCGAGCGACACGGTGGATTTCGCTTTCGGTATGTCCTGTTACTACGTAAACCTTGGTCACTTCAAGTGGTAGTTGTTGGGCAAACTCCTCCAGTCGTTGTTGGGCATGCTCGTCCAGTTGCTCTTGAATGGTTGATAGATCCATCGGAACATCGCCGCCGTAAGCAAAGCTTAAGGGTTCAATGACATGGATCAGGCTCAACTGGCTGTTGCATTGCTGAGCCAGCAGCACTGCCTTATCTGCTACCTGCTTCGATTCTTCGGTCAGATCGACCGCAAGTAAAATATGTTGGTAGCTCATCATCTATCCCTCTTCGTTACGCCACTGGTGCCCTACTCTAATAAATAGCTTAACATAGCCCGATGGTAAATATAGACGGTAAAAATTGATGAATTGGGTCGTTATTGCACTGATTTTGTTAGCGATTGTGGGCTCCATGATGTGGATGATGCCATCTCCGCGACAGCGGGTTCAAGCGCTGTTGCGACAAAAGGCGATGCGCTTAGGCTTTCAGGTGCAGATCGCCCGGATTTTACTGCCGCGCGCGTTGGGTGAAGCGGTAGCCGATGAGCGAGATTGTGTTGCCTACCGAATTCCGAGACTTTCTGCTGCGAGTGCTCAATCACGTAACCCGAGCAAGCAGTCGATTCCATGGCAGATCTTTCAGTTGCAGTCGTATGCGACTGACGGCCTGCCTGCTGGCTGGAGCTGGTCGAAAGGGGAAGGTCAGCTACAGAACGATGCGTTACAGCTGATCACTGAGTTGATAGCAGCGCTGCCGGAGGATGTCTACGGTCTGGAGTCGACCCCTGTCAGTGTGTCTGTGTACTGGGAGGAGCGGGGCACACCGGAGACCGTGGAGCAGATCCAGCAGCTATTGAATCGACTGGTCGAAGCCGGTGTGTGAAACCTAGACTTGGGCAGATAAATACGCTGTATTTACCGCTTTGTTTAATTTGATACATCGCTGAATTTACTGCTTTTTTTAGCGCTTCAACGGTATCGGTATGATGGGGGTATGGCGCGATACCGATACTCACACCGACCTGTAAGGATTGAGTCGCCCAAGCGCTTAGTCGCTTTTATGTTGGATCTAGGCTTTATGCTATTGATCATTAAAAAAACACCTTACCATACGTTAGTCACATGGTGATGTGATGGGTGCATCTCGTTGCATCGTGAATCTGTAGAGGTGGTCGCATCAGTGTATGACCACTATTTCGTAGCGCGCCCAGCATTTTACTAAGCCTTTAATAAGTAGCAGCATTTAAACACTAGGATCGGGGATAAAGCATTGAGCATGACGCTACCCAAAGGGATCTATCAACACTTCAAGGGTAATCGCTATGAAGTTCTTGAGATAGCAAAAGACTCTGAAACTGAAGAGGAATTTGTTGTCTACAGAGCCTTATATGCAGAGCGTGGAGTCTGGATCAGACCGCTGGTCATGTTTGATGAAACGATCGAGCGACAGGGCGAAAAAATGAAAAGATTCCAGTTGATCGAGGCGAAGTAACAAAGAGGTGTTGGTAGAACAGATCGAGACCGACAACGGTTGGCGATCTCGATTTATGCCGCTGGCCGTGATTAGCCTGCTTCGGGTTGATCGCTACCTTTCATCGCCTCAGTGCTGAACGGTAATGCCTGGGCGATAAGCTGGTTGATCTCGGTAATTAGCTCCTGACGGCGCGGATCTCTTCGCGGTAGGTGAGCGATAACGGTCTTGGCATGCTTGAAGCGGCTGGTTGCTACGGCGGGCTTGTCGTTTTCAAGCAGCCGTTTTCCCGCGTTAATATGAGTGTCTATTTCGATCTTGCTATCGAGCCACTGCAGCTGTGAGCTAATTTCGCTGCATTGGATCGAAGAGATGTCACCAGCATTTCGGCGTTGATGGCTAAAACGGATGGCGAAGCGAATTGCCGAATGAGCTTGTTTCATCGCTGCTTGATGCTCCAGGTTCAGCACGGTGGTTTGTTCGGCGATAATCCCTGTTTGACTTCTTAGTTGCTCGATCATCCCTTGTTCCGGATTTAGTCGGCTGAGTTTGGCCAAGGAATTCATCACATAATTGTTGAACAGGCCAATCACCGAGGCCGGGCAGTCTAATTGTTTTAACGTGGCTAGTGCATTGAGAACCTGTTCCATTTCATGCTTTAACTTTCTTGCCATCAGTGCGCGCTGGAGTCTTAGTTGCTGTTGTTTGTGTATGTAATAGTTGGCCAATAATGCCAATAGCAAGATGACGATTAGGCTGGTTGTGAGCAGGGCGGTGTTGTTGGTAGGCATCGTGTGTCGGTGTCGTTATACAGTGACGGAATCTAGTGTGCTGTACGGTCTTGAAAGAAGTATCCGACGGCCACTTTGAGTGATCAATTTTGCCCTGCAATAATACCCAAAATTGCTGCTGAGAACTATGCGCCAGTGCGCACAATAGAGTTGAATTGGCATCGTTCAGAGAAATGTTTTCTTGACCGAGCTATTCGCAGGCCGTATATATGACGGCTTCCAGACCCACCCCACTATTTTTTATCTGATTAGGCTTTAGTTTTATTCATGGGTAAGTCATTAGTAATCGTCGAGTCACCAGCCAAAGCCAAGACTATTAATAAGTACCTTGGTAATGATTTTATTGTGAAGTCCAGTGTTGGACATATTCGCGACCTGCCAACGAGCGGTAGTGGTCGTAGTGCCGTTGATCCCAAAGCTCGAGCTAAAGCGGCGGCCGAGACCCGCAAACTATCCCCGGAAAAGCGGGTTATCCATAAGAAGAACAAGGCACGCCAGCAACTGGTCGCCCGTATGGGTATCGATCCTGACCATGGATGGAACCCTCGCTACGAAGTGCTGCCGGGCAAAGAGAAAGTGGTTGATGAGCTAAGGCGTCTGGCCAAGAGTGCCGATCAAATCTATCTCGCGACCGATTTGGATAGAGAGGGGGAAGCGATCGCCTGGCATCTACAAGAAGCGATTGGTGGCGATGAAAATCGCTACAAGCGGGTTGTGTTTAACGAGATCACCAAGAAAGCGATCACCGAGGCGTTTGAAAGCCCTGGCGAACTGGATATCAACCGGGTGAATGCGCAACAGGCGCGCCGGTTTCTCGATCGAGTGGTCGGTTACATGGTATCGCCGTTGCTGTGGGCCAAGATCGCCCGTGGTCTTTCCGCTGGTCGGGTGCAATCGGTCGCGGTTAGGTTGGTGGTCGAGCGTGAGCGGGAGATCCGCGCTTTCACTCCCGAGGAGTATTGGGATGTTGCCGCCGAGCTGAAAACCCCGCAAGGGCAGCAGGTTCGGTTTGACGTTACCAAACAGAACGGTAAGGCTTTTCGGCCAGGAGACAAGGCTACCACTGACCTGGCGTTGGCAGCACTGCAGCAGGGGAGCTACCAGGTTAGCGAGAGAGAAGACAAACCGACCCAAAGTAAGCCTTCAGCTCCCTTTATTACCTCGACGTTGCAGCAGGCCGCCAGTACTCGTCTGGGCTTCGGGGTAAAGAAAACCATGATGATGGCGCAGCGCCTGTATGAAGCAGGTCACATCACTTACATGCGAACCGACTCGACCAATCTCAGTACTGAAGCGGTGGCTAACTGTCGCGAATATATTCTCGATAACTTCGGTAAAGAGTACCTGCCAGAGGAAGCCAAATCCTACAGCAGCAAAGAGGGCGCGCAGGAAGCTCATGAAGCGATCAGACCATCCAATGTTAGCGTTAAAGGCTCATCGTTAAGCGAGATGGAGCGCGATGCGCAGCGGTTGTACGAACTTATCTGGCGTCAATTTGTGGCCTGCCAGATGCCTAATGCCCGCTTTACCAGTACCCGAATCAAAGTGGCTTGTGGTGATTTTGAACTGCGTACACGCGGTCGAATTATGCAGTTTGATGGTTTCTTGAAAGCCCAACCATCGGCCAGCAAGAAAGATGAGGATGTCATCCTGCCCGAATTGAAGAAAGCTGACCTGCTTTCTCTTGAAGCGCTGGAACCGACCCAACATTTCACCAAGCCGGTCGCTCGGTTCAGTGAAGCGGCGTTGGTCAAAGAACTAGAAAAGCAGGGTATTGGTCGTCCATCGACCTATGCCTCGATCATCTCTACCATCCAGGATCGTGGTTATGCCAAGCTGGAGAATCGTCGCTTTTATGCCGAAAAGATGGGCGATATCGTTACCGATCGTTTGACTAACAGCTTTGCCGATCTGATGGACTATGGCTTTACCGCCAAGATGGAGGAGTCACTCGATGACGTTGCCAACGGTGAAGCTGACTGGAAGCAGTTGTTAGACCTGTTTTATAAAGATTTCAGTAAGAAGTTGGAGCAGGCCGAAGACGCAGAATCGGGGATGGAGCCCAACGACCCGACCGAAACCGATATCCCTTGCCCCAAATGTGGTCGTCATATGATGATCCGAACCGCCAGTACAGGTGTCTTTTTGGGGTGTTCGGGGTATGGCTTACCGCCGAAAGAGCGTTGTAAGGGTACCTTGAATCTGGTTCATGGCGACGAAGCGATCAGTGTCGATGCCGACGATGAAGCCGAATCTCGATTGCTGATCAAGAAGCATCGTTGTTCCAAGTGTGACACTGCGATGGACAGCTACCTGATCGATGAAAATCGCAAGCTGCACGTTTGCGGCAATAACCCGGCCTGTTCTGGTTTTGAAGTGGAGCAGGGGCAATACAAGATCAAGGGCTACGACGGACCTGTAATCGAGTGTGACAAGTGCAGTGCCGATATGCAGCTCAAGACTGGCCGTTTTGGCAAGTACTTCGGTTGTACATCTGAGGATTGCAAGAACACCCGTAAGCTACTACGCAGCGGTGAAGCCGCGCCACCGAAGATGGATCCGGTGCCGATGCCTGAACTGGCCTGCGCCAAGGTCGATGATACCTATATTCTACGTGACGGTGCGTCGGGAATGTTTTTGGCAGCCAGCCAGTTTCCGCGTAATCGTGAGACCCGAGCCCCGTTGGTTGCCGAGTTGATCCCGCATAAGAGTGAGATCGATCCGAAATATCACTTCCTGCTCGAGGCTCCGGTTGCTGATCCGTCGGGTCAGCCGGCCGTGATCCGTTATAGTCGTAAAACCAAGGAGCAGTACGTAATGTCCGAGGTTGAGGGCAAGGCTAGCGGGTGGCGGGCGTTCTATCAGGACGGGAAGTGGGTCGAAGAGGATAAACGCAAAGTTCCGGCTAAGGCCAAAGCGAAACCTAAAGCTAAATCCCCAGCCAAGAGTAAATAACCGGGCGTGACTGCAGGAGCAACTAATGTCCAATACCTATATTTCCAGAACTAATCAGAAGCTGTTGTTCGCTAAATTGCATCTGGATCACTTGAAGCAGGCAGAACAGGGCAGCGGCTGGAGTAAGCACGCGCAGATCGAATCGTTTGAGGAGTCGATACTGTTTCACCTTGTCTCTGCATACAGCGCTTATCTGCGCGAAATTGCTGGGGTGTATTATCTGCAGCCAGAAAAAATATCGACCCGTGATGAGTTGCAGCAGCAGTTGGACGATAAGGGGATGGAAGCCCCCGAGGCTAAAGAGTTAGGCCAGTTGGCCGGTGCTGACAGCTGGCTATCGCAACTGTTGGCGGCCTATCGTGCTTGTTGGGCGGCGCAAGAGCGAGAGCAGGCGGCCAAGACTGAGCATGCTAGTCTCTCCGAAATTCAGGTGGTTCAGGTTAATCCGGATCACTCCTCTGATAAGGAGGTGATCGAACAGCTCGAAGGCTGGGTTAATAGTCTTCGAGAACTGATTGAACGCCAGCGTGAAGGGCTGAAAGAGTGGTAAGCGGGATCAGAATTAGGGTTGAATTTGTGAAGTCGCTGCAGGAGTGCGTATGTCAGCAGAGGTATTAGAAATTGTTCAGCTTGAAGATGGTGCTTATGCGCTACGCCGAAGCGAAGGTGGTCGTGCGGCTGATGATTCAGCACCGATGATCAGCATCCGCTTTTCAGAGCAGGCTGTGGAAGAATTTGATGGTGGCCAGGCTGAACTGGCGAAGGCGATGATAGCGTTGGGTGTTCAGGTTATTGCTGAAAACCGTGAGAAGCAGTTGTTGGCATCGCTAGCACCGACCATGCATTGAACCGTTCTAGTATCTGCAATAAAAAGAGCCGTTAAGGCTCTTTTTTATTGCTTAAAAAAACGTGCTGTAACGGCAGTCGTTAACGGGGTTGGATGACGATCGCGTGACTTTGACCATTTTGGGCTGCTTGTTCGAGTATGTTGAGCTGCGCCTTTGAGATCTGGCCCGGCCAGCTGATAACTGCATGGCAGGTACCGGTGGCTAATGCTTTTTGTGCCAGATCCAGTGTGTCTTGTTCGGTTTTAGGTTGCAGCATCATGATTTTATTAATATCGATCCCCGCCTCAAGTAACCATTGCTTGGGCAGCTTGAGTGGGGGCGCTATCCAGGCGAACCAACGATCGTCACGGCTCAGTTGGGCCAGTAAGGGCATCAATAGCTGGAAGTTATACTCGTCTTCGTCGGGCATAATGATCTGAGTGATCTTACCCGCCATGCCGTTGGCTAACGGCATCGAACGATACGGGTCATAAGCGATGGCGGGATGGTCGCTGCGACGACGTGTATGCCGGGTCGGGCTAACGCTCTTTATCGTATTTGGTGTGATGGAAAAATTTCGATCCAGTAGTAACGAGCAGGGTGACCACTGTTCAATCTTTTGGGCATCTAGTTGTATCATGGTTAGCTACCTTTTCTGAGTACGCCGACAGCCAACCCTTCAATCGTCAGTTCCTGACGTTTCAGATCAACCTCGATAGGATCAAAATCTTTATTTTCGGCAATCAACTGCACGTTGGAGCCACTTTTCTGAAACCGTTTGACGGTGACTTCATCGTCGATTCGGGCAACCACGATCTGACCGTTACGGGCTTCGTGGGTCTGGTGAACGGCTAGTAGGTCGCCGTCGAGAATGCCGACATCGATCATGCTTAGCCCCTGTACCCGAAGAAAGTAGTCGGCTTTGGGAGAGAAAAAGTCGGCCGGTACAGAGCAGTGCTCATCGATATTCTCCTGAGCCAATACGGGATGGCCAGCAGCCACACGACCGATGATCGGAATACCTGTCTCTTCGGCTTCAAGATCGGGAATCCTGATGCCGCGTGAGGTGCCGGGGATCATTTCGATAGCGCCCTTGCGAGCCAGTGCTTTGAGGTGCTCTTCAGCTGCGTTGGCCGAGCGAAAACCCAACTGTCGGGCAATCTCGGCACGGGTTGGCGGATATCCGGTGGTTTCTATATAGTGCCGGATGCATTCGAGAACTTCTGTTTGGCGCTGAGTTAACTTAATCATCGGTTGGTACCGCTTACTGTTTTTATGTACAGTATATGTGTTTTTGTACAGTGTCTAGTCAAAGCGGTATTTTTTACCCACAGGGCGTTGCTCTGTCGCAGGGGTATTAGTGACTTGGGATTGTACCGGGAGACCTAAAAAGGGGGTAAGTTGCGTTTAATTCGGCAAGCATTGGGGTTGGCTGTGCAGCGTTTCGAAGCGCTGTTCGAGCCGGCTAAAACGTCCAGGTTATTGCCTGGCTTGAGTTTGTATCATTACCCGGCATGTCCGTTTTGCATTAAAGTGCGGCGCCAATTGCGACGGCTGGGTATCGCCGTCGAGCTCTGTGATATCGATTCGGATCGCGCTCTGCGTGCTGAACTGATTGGACGGGGCGGTAAAAGTCAGGTGCCCTGCTTGCGGATTGAGGGCGGTGAGTCGGTTCGCTGGTTGTATGAATCCGATGCCATCATCGCTTATTTGCGGACCCGTGTTGATGCCGATGGCACTCGCTAACCAACAGATCTATAAATATTAACAGTCAATCGAGCCCCGATCAGTGAGTCAGATACCCGATTCGTTAAAGCTGCAGATTCAGCAGGCCTATACCACCTACTTAGAAAGCCGTGGTCTAAAAGCGCGCTATGGCCAGAAATTGATGATCGCTGAGATCGTTAAGGGATTGCTCGAGACCGATCAGTCATCGCCGATAGCTGTGGTGGAGGCGGGCACCGGTACCGGTAAAACCATCGCCTACCTGTTAGCCGCGTTGCCGCTGGCTAAACATTTAGGTAAGAAGCTGGTGTTGTCGACCGCGACTGTGGCGCTTCAGGAGCAAATCGTTCTTAAAGACCTGCCCGAACTGCTTGAGCATAGCGGTCTATCGTTTGATTATGCCCTGGCCAAGGGGCGCGGCCGTTATCTGTGCTTGTCTAAGCTCGACCAATGTCTACAAAGTGATGCCCAGAATCCCAACATGGCTCTGTATGAAGATGAGCTGGCATTGCGGGTTGAGCCGAAAACATTGGAGCTGTATCGCTCGTTCGCCGATGCCTACATCAAGGGGAGTTGGGATGGCGAACGTGATAGCTGGCCGGATGAGTTGAGCTCACAGGAGTGGAGTGGAGTGACCACCGATCACCG